>JBKBRQ010000194.1:0-5061 GCA_046292055.1 Spirosomataceae bacterium
GTCGGTTTTGGCGAATATTTTTAAAATGAAGAGAATTTTGAGGTGTGAGAGGATAAAATGAGAAAAGAAAATGGATGCGTGTTTTTCCTTTTATTACAACTCAGGTACGAGTGAAGTAGTGGCGAATAGCCTTCGCCCGTGCTGCTTCATTCATTTTCTTTTAACCTATTATCTCAGAGTGAAAGTTATCATTCTTAATTTCTAAACCTGTTCTGTTCCAAATTGCTTCGCAATTATTAAGTCGGAAGACATTTCTTTGGTTCCAAAATCCCTCGATATGATCTTCAATTAGATCCTCCAAGGAAACTCTTTCACCAATTTGAATGTCTTTGGGTACTAAATAGGCTGCAAACGGTGACGGGAAATTATGAGGATAGGAAAAGGTCTAGTCAATAATTATTTCGAAATGTTTTCTATTTGTATCTGACTTTTCTTCTTCAAAAAAAGAAGTATAAGTAGGTCTATCCTCTTGAAATGACTGCCTATAGTCATGAATAACTTTAATTTCTCCCGACACCTTATCTTGCCCGAGGGCACACTTTGAACGGATGTTATAAATAGGCTCTACCTTTTTGATTAATGGAAAAAAACCGCTTTCATTTTTCAAAACTAAGAATAGGTATGAGGTGCATCAAAATTTATTTATTTAGCGATTGGTTTTGGTAAATATTTTTCAATGTATGCGCCCGACTTGACTTGGGCGCATCATTTGGAGATAAAGGAGTAGTTTAGTCCGCTAGCGGGAATCGAGGTAACGGATTGGCTAACATTTGCTCTGTGACATTTAGCGTATTTGTCCATTCGGCAATATTCAAAGTTTCATAGGAGGTATGTTCATCGTAATACCCTACGCTAAGATTAACACCACAACAACTTTCTGAATTATTACATAGCGTTACAATATCGGTAAATGCGCGTTTACCTGCATTTGTGTAGCCAGTTGAATGTTCAATAAAATCTTCAAATTCGTCGCTTACGGGAATATTATAAAATTTATAATCGCTCCCATGTCGTCTATCAAATTGAACCATAAACGAAGACTTATGTAAAATTTCAGCAATGTCAGGATTGTAATTTACCAACCATTTCGCCCCAATTTGTCCGTGTTCTTCTCCATCTGTAACGAGTAAATGGTGTCCACTATCCTTCAAGAGCCACAAGATGGCACTATCGGATTATCTTTCGATTTGACGGGGGCAACGTTCACGACGTAGATTTTTTAGATTATCACTGAAAGGAAGCAACCATGTTAAAGCGCAATTTACCGCCCGTTCACCCAGGCGAAATTTTACGGGAAGATTATATCAACGAACACAACCTGACCATTACAGAAGTGGCCAAAGGCTTGGGTATTGCCCGTGCAAATCTGTCGGCCATCGTCAACGGACGGGCGGGGATAAGTCCCGAAATGGTCGTAAAGTTAGGCGAGGCGTTTGGTAACACCCCGCAGTTTTGGGTAAACTTACAAAAGAACTACGAGCTTTGGCACGCCGAGCGGACGGTAAACCGTTCAAAAATCCGTCATTTCTGGGAGGAATGGAAGGGATTACAGCCAACCTAATGAATTGAGGTACAAAAATGGGAAAAGGTGCAAGAAATCTTATTTAGTGGTTTTGGGCTAACTTTGTAGAATCTTCGATGTAGTCAAATATACCGTCAGAATATTTGTTGAGTAACAGCTGTGATGCTTCTATAAATGATAAACTTCCTACTTCCTCAAAGTCTTCCAATGTGGCAGAAATTATGGTTCCCGAGTCAAAACTAATTTTTTTGGTTATCGTGAGGTATAATTTTTCTTTCTTGAAATACTTAATTAGCTCATTTTCTTGCTCATGTGATACCTCTATTTCGTACGGAGCATTATTCAAATGAACCGATGCTTTTCCATTTAGGGTTTTCCCTCCAATGCCTGTAACGATTCCATAAACAGACCCTGTTTCAAAATAGTATTCAGGTTTTTGAGGTAGTCCTTCCTCGTGTACAATCTTACCTTCAGGGAAATCGTGCTTATCCATAATTTCTTGGTTTTTGCTCTATTGGAGACGTTATGACAAAATAACAAAATAAACATTAAAACGTGCTAGTTTTACCCTATATTTGTACCCTCATTAAGTATGAAAGAAAAGCTCGATAAAATCCCCGTATCTCCTACATACGGGGATTTTTCTTTACTACCCCGTCTTTCCTTTCAGAGCCACAATGACGGCTCGCTTTTCTAAGCGATCGAAGGGTTTAAATTCACTACAATGTAACCTAAATGTAATTACATTGTTCTTTTTGTAATTTTTTCGTAGTTTTTTTGTTGTAATATGTATATTCGAATCAAATTATTATTTGCTTCATCGACTAACCCTTAAATCAAACCGAAATAAACAAAAATCAAGTTACAAATCTGATTTTTACTTCTGAAGAAAAAACTTGGTAGGTATGGTATAAAAGGATTTCTAATTCAAAAAATACATCATTGCGACATGGTTTACAATCCAACATATTCGACAAATATCTTAGAATCTCTTGGAGCTATTTCAGGTTTCAACTTTGCTGAAACTATTTGGGAGAAATATGAGAAGTACGCGATTCACAAAATTAAGGAATCAACTGTAAATTTACGAGGAGCTTTGTATTATCTCAAGGACTTGACACCGAGTCAGGCAGCTAAGGAGGTAAACTCAATTAGTGCGTTCATTCCTGTATTAGCTAAACTTAAAACTGTTATCGAGCCTATCGACCGCAGAGAGTTCAAAGAGTTCAAAAGTACTGCTTTAGACTTTTTCGATACGGTTGATTTTCTTTACATCAGTCTTCAGGATATTGCAGATATTCATAGTTCTTATGAGCTTTCTACACCAGTTTTGGCAACAGATTGGGATAGTGTCGAAGACGAACATTGGAATAATTATTAAGTGAATATGAAGTACAATCAAGGCGATATTATTCTGCTTCCATATCCTTACACAGATTTATCAAACACGAAGCAACGACCTGCTATAATTATTTCGAAAGATGCTGTAAATAAACAAAATTACATTGTTGCCAAGATTACATCAGTGATACGGGGAGATAAATTTTCATTTCCAGTTAATCCAGCAGATCTTGACATAGAACTGAAATACCCAAGCGAAGTACGCACAAATGAAGTATTTACGGTAAGTTCAACTATTATAATCAAGAAGTTTGCCTCTCTCAAAAAAGAGGCACTAAAGCGTTTGACTGAAAGTATTAAGGATAATATTTCAGTAGAATGATGTACAGTAGCCGATCTGTTTTTAGAAAAGAGAAGTGAATATTGGTCCACTTCTCTTTCAAAGCCAAGATAAAATACTAAACTACCAGGTAATTACCCCGTCTTTCCTTTCAGAGCCACAATAACGGCTCGTTCATCCACACGGGCGTACCGGTCAAGTCCCCAGGAGGTTGTACGGCCAAGAATTGGCAACAGTGCCGCCGTTTCTTTTCCCAACACATTGAACCAGGTATCTGTAAAAGTACATCGTCCATGTTTGACAGATAGCTTCTCATAAATCTTTTGTCCATCGGGCAAATGCAGGTTTATTTCCGCGACACAAATTTTTAACCAGGCATTGACGTAATGGTTTTGTTTGACGGGTATTTTGTCCCAACCGCCGTATTTATCGACGATCTGTTCGATTGTCTGAAAATAGGCGATAGGCACTTTGGCCATGATTTTTGTTTTTTGACGTGGTTTATAAATCCACATTTTCCCATCCAGTCCAGGTCGAAGATAGTTTGATGGATTCTTGACAACTTGTACCAGGTCGATGTAATGGAAACCCGTCAGACAACATAGGGCAAAGAAATCCGCGACCTCTTGGGCAGGTTTGGAAGAGAAAGAAAAGCGAAGCCAAAACAAAAGTTGTTCTTGGGATAGAAACTTGGGGTCATGAATTTGCTCGGCATCGACTTGGGTTTCAGCGAACGGGTCAAAGTCAATCCATTTTTCACGTTTGGCGTGTTTGGTAACTTGCCGGAGCGTTCTTAAATGCTTGACGACGGTCGGCTGTTTGTGAGGAACGGCGAAAAGCCACTGTTCGTACTTGGTGAAGAAACGCTCGTCTAGGTCATCACAAATAAGATTGGTTTGTTTGGTGTCGATGAGATAGGTCAAGAGTTTGTTCCGGCAGACATTCAGCGGCCGTAGGGTAGAAGCACTTCGTTGGGCTGTCATGGTTTCGTTTTTGCTGTTCACCCGTTCGATTGTCTTGGTTTCAAAGTCCTTCAAGAAACGATCATAGATTTCGATGAGCCGGACGGACGGCGTACCGGTTTGATTAAAAAGCTCATGCACCCGTTTGGCCGTAATGGGTTGATTCTTCAAGAGAAGATTGTTGTAGATGGCATACAGTTTGGCTTTAAATTCATGCTCCAAGATAAAATTGAGTTCCTGGGCATTGTAGTTGTTCACGACCTGCTGTAAGTCAGGATCAAACTCATCAAATTCAACCTGGACATTTGTTGAGCCGAAATTAATTCTTTCCCCGTTGATGGTTACACGACAGTAAACTGTACAAGTAGATTTTTCTTTTTTGGATTGACTTTTTCGCCGATAAAACAGAATTTCCATTCTTTTTTTTCATTTGGGACGTTTTTTTTAGGAATTGGACAAATATTGAATTTTGCAGTATCCTCGAAAAATTTTGCAGTATCCGAATCAGTATCAGAACTGGCATAAATAGGACGAAAACACGTGCACCACGCCAAGACTTGCAGGAATCGTAAAGGATAGAATAAAAAAAACGTCGATTAAAGTTGATAAATGCCTTAGAATGAGGGTAAAAGAATACTTTTGACAAAGAAGTGAGTTGATTTGTACAAAAGTAAAAGGCAGATATAGGGGCAAAAAAGAAGCTCCAACGTGTGTTGGAGCTTGGCTAAATTCAGACTTTTATGTGTCTTAGTGACCGCGTTAGGATTCAAACCTAAAACCTTCTGATCCGTAGTCAGATGCTCTATTCAGTTGAGCTACGCAGCCTTGTCCCGTTTGGGAATGCAAATATAGACACTATTTTTTATCTGTCAAATATTTTTTAGAAAATTTTTCAT
>JBKBRQ010000195.1:0-5026 GCA_046292055.1 Spirosomataceae bacterium
TTCCATACATTACAAGAGGCGGAGTTGAAGCGTAACCGTGGAACAGACTCGACGCGAGTTAGAGGAACGGTGGTAGGTAATACCGTTGTTGCAATGGGTCAAGTTGTCTGGGAAGGTGGCGTCATTGGCTGCGGAACAGACGAGGAGACAGACAGCAGCGAGGTGAGCAATACGAAAGCAGAGTACATGGCTGCTAAAGAGGTGAAAGAGGATGAGTTAGGTGAATTGCTTGAAGCCCAACTTCTAGGAGAAGGGGAATCGAAGCTATACATGTATGGCCCGAATCCGACATTCACTCACGTAACTCTGCGTTTCTATCAAGCACCAAGTGTGAAACCCGTCGTACAAATCTTGCAAAACTCAACACGTCAGATGAATGGAATGGTGAAGCAAACTTGGTTGAATGACCAAACGCTCAAACTAGACCTCAATGAACTGACAGCCGGAATGTATCTCATTACCGTCCGAGTAGACCGAAAAATACAAACGGTCAAGATTGTCAAGGAATAAATAGAGCGTACTCTTACCTATCAAAAGAGACCTGGTACAAGTTCGTATCAGGTCTCTTTGTATAAGTCAAAAAAATGAAGACAACAGCAAATACATTATCAATCCGAAGGTAGCGGAATGTGTACGAATATATATTTTAGGTAGAACGACATTTTCGACATTCATTTTTAAAAATATATTTTGACATTTCAGAAAACGAAACACCCCTGTCTCAAGAAGATTCTTCTGAAGACAGGGGTGTTTCGTTTTAAAGTAAAGACCGATTTATTGTGGTTGATTTTCTTTATTATTATTCTCTTTGGAAGGAAGAATCTCAACAGCACGTGTGGTTTGTGTGGGTTGATTTCCTCTAGGATCAAATTTCGTGGAAATGACGGGATTGTTAGGCGCATCTTTTACACCCGTATCGCTGAGAGATTTTTCAGCCATACGAATCAACGTTCCGATGGACTCATAACTTAACCCTTCTTTAATAGCTTGGTGGTAGTGTCCGATGGCGCGTTGAAGCATCGCAGCAGTGCCCTCAGGAGTTCGTTGGCGCCAAGCCACACGGTGCAATATCTCCCCTTGCTCTAAACTAATCTTGGGAATTTCGCCACGGGTCGGGTCTTCTGGATTTATCTCTACTAATTGAATGAGATTTTGCTTTGCCAATTCGTAGTTTTTTAGTGCCCGATAATCGCTGTATTTTTTCTTTAGATACATTGCACGTGAACTATTTTTAATTTGTTGTTCTACCAACGGATTACCGATATGTTCCGGCGATTTTGCCGCTGTTCGATACATAAAAAAAGCATCCCAGTATCTTCCCTCTCGGAAATAATCATTGGCTTCTGCTACCAAGTAAGCATCTGATTGTGCCCAACTCGTAAAAGAAAAGTTTATGACGAAAAGCGCCATCAAAATTAAAATCCTATTTTTACTCATCTTTTATCTACGATTTAGTCCTACTAATACAATTTAATTATGCTAAAGGTTAATTTTATGTATATTTGGTCATTTCTATTGATCCTAAATTTACCTTTTATGATGCGAACAACGCTATTCACCACAGGGATAATCTCCTTGTTTTCATTCGTTATTAACGCCCAATCTATTCAAAAATTACCTGAGTACAACCTTAAATCTACCCAAACAGAACAACACTTGCACTTTTTAGCCTCAGATGAGCTGATGGGTCGTAAAACGGGTGAGATTGGCAATCAAATTGCTGCAAGATACATCGCAGAGCAATTCCGATTACTTGGTGCAAAACCTGCCGCCAATGGTTCTTTTTTACAACCCGTTGCACTCGAAACTATTACCCCGCCTGCCTCCGGATATATCCAAACGTTTGAAGGTAGAATGAACATCAATGATGACTTTATTCTTATGTCTGGCGATGGTTTCACCGCAGACAAAGTGGAAATCGTCTATCTACCCTACGCTTGGGTTGACAAAGATACGGACTATAACGATTACAAGGATATAGACGTAAAAGGAAAATTAATTGTCACAAGTGTCGGTTTTCCAGGTGCCAATACCCCGCAACAAATGTTCTCTGCCTTGGCTGAAAAATCCAAAATCGCCAAAGAAAAAGGAGCTCTCGCTCTAATTGAAGTATTCAACTCTCCGATGCCTTGGCGAAATATCACATCTTATTTCGGCCGTAAATCCACCAAAATAAAAAGCAATGACACGGATGAAATTCCACACATTTGGATAAGCAGCGCAGCCGCAAAAAATATCACGAAAGACAAAGTAAGTACAGCATCCGTTCAAATCGCACCACGTAAATCAATGCCTTTGAAAACCTCAAATGTCATTGGGATTTTGGAAGGGACAGACCCCAAACTAAAAGACGAATATGTGGTACTTTCGGCACATTATGACCACGTTGGCTACGGGGCAACGCAAGGAAAAATCACACCGACAGACAGCATCTTCAATGGCGCACGTGATAATGCATTTGGTACAACCGCTCTCCTTGCCGCTGCCCAAGCAATCTCGCAACAACCAACCAAACGCTCTATCTTGCTAATTGCCTACACGGGCGAAGAAATTGGATTACTCGGTAGCCGTTTCTATGCTGAGAACCCCGTCGTTCCACTCGAAAAATGTGTATATAACTTAAATTGTGACGGCGCAGGGTACAATGATACATCACTCCTAACTGTCATTGGATTAAACAGAACATCTGCTAAAAATGACATTGTATTGGCGGCTCAAGCCTTTGGACTTAAAGCCCAAGAAGACACTGCTCCTGAGCAAAATCTTTTTGACCGCTCTGACAACGTAAGTCTTGCAGCAAAAGGTATTCCAGCTCCTACTTTCTCACCTGGATTTACAGCCTTCGATGACGTTATCAATACATACTATCACCAAGTTGCAGATAATCCAGATTCCATTGATTTTGATTACTTGCTCAAATATTGCCAAGCATACACGTATGCCGCTCGTTTAATTGCTAATAAACCGCAAGCACCTACTTGGATGCCCGGAGATAAATACCAAAAAGCATTTGAAAATCTCTTCAAAAAATAAAAACGTTTCTGCTGTTTTAGAAGATTTAACTCTCTTTTGTTCGCAACAAGGAATAGAAAGGTTTGAGGTTGAGCCCATTACAGGTTCACCTCAAACCTCTTTTCTGTATATTCAAATGGAAATATCTGTTCAGATTGCCTTACTAGACCACGAAAACCCGCCACTTCACAACGAGTTCATGGATTGGTACCAAAAACAAGCTCCTCTTTTTGTACTTTGGACGGATTATTGGCAAGCAAAAAAAGAAATTGTTTTTTCTAAAATTCTACACGAACTTGGTCGCTCCGTTCGCGTGCCTGCCCGTGTTTGTCAGGTTAGACGCATAACCGCACCGGAGTCCACACAATTTTTACAAAATCATCATCTGCACCCCGTTCCAAAAGCGCGGATTCACTACGGTTTGTTTTTGCCCTCTGCTTATTTTCGGTTGATTCCCGTTGAACTTTTTGCTCAATTACCCATGCATTCCTTTACAGAGTACGGACTATTTTTAGCCGTTTCAACATTTTCCAATGCAAAGAAAATAGAGCGAAATAATCATATTTTTCGATCGTATGAATGGATTCGCTCTTGTTCTCACAAAGGGTTCGTGGTGGTGGGTGGTTTGCATAAATTGCTAAAAACATTCGAAAAAGACATTCAACCGGATGATTTAGTGACGTATGCAGACGTAGAATGGTCGCCACAAGAAGGTGCTTTTCAGAAAATCGGATTTGAACCTTATGGACAAATGGCACCCTGTTTTTATCGTTGGAATGATCAAGAAATCAAAAGAGAAAAAATACAAGATAAACTTCCCACCACCGATTTTGTACCACTGTTTAACTTAGGAAGTACCAAATGGATTCGGTATTACAAGACAATCAAAGAAGAACATGAAGCACTCTGAGCCAAACTTACTTGTTATTTTGGGCCCAACAGCAAGCGGAAAAACCCGTTTGGCCGTTCAGTTGGCGTACCAACTACAATCGGGGGTAATCAGCGCAGATAGCCGGCAAGTCTATCGACACATGGACGTTGGTACGGGCAAGGACTTAAACGAATATATAGTTGATAATCAACAAGTTTCGTATCACTTAATTGATATTTTAGAACCAGGAGAGCAATACGATGTCGCTCAGTTTCAGCGCGATGTATTGCAAATTATACCACAATATACACCCCCACACATACCTGTTCTTTGTGGTGGAACAGGTTTATACATACAAGCTGTTTTGACAAATCATCAGTTTACACAAATCCCGATTGATGAAAAAAAAAGAGCGTTTTGGCAAAATGCCGGTTTTGAAGCAGCCAAAAAATATTACGAAAGTTTGGAGTACATTCATTATCAAGGAGATACCTCTACCTTCAAACGACTTATCCGTGCTATTGAAATCAATGAATATTTACTAGAAAACCCGATGCCCGACGTATCTTCCTATACGTTTTCACCTTTTATTATTGGCCTAGATTTACCGCGTGAAGAGCGAAGAAAACGCATATCTGCTCGTTTGAAAAAACGCGTGGAACAAGAAGGTATGATACAAGAAGTGGAAGAATTATTACAAAGAGGGGTGTCTGCCGATAAACTCCGTTTTTATGGGCTTGAATACAAGTACATCACAGATTATCTGGAGGGACATATAACACGAGAAACGATGTTGGAGCAATTGGAAGTGGCTATCCATCAATTTGCCAAGCGACAAATGACGTTTTTTCGGAGTATGGAGAAAAAAGGAATGAAAATTCACTGGATTGATGCACAACTCAATGTGACACAGCAATTGAATGAAATCAAGAAAGCAGGTTTCATTTTCATACCTTAAAAATAGAGACGATGGCCTTAAATGGGCTACATTTACAAACTTTTCACTCGAAATTCGTGTTGAACAAATACGTCTAAATACACACAAGATGGATTGATTTGTGATTAAAAACAATTGATTTTACACGTACTTGTATAAACATCTGATTATCAATTTATTAAAAACTGATTTACCAGAATATACAA
>JBKBRQ010000196.1:0-5021 GCA_046292055.1 Spirosomataceae bacterium
TATTGTTCGGAGAGGTCTTAAAAATACAACAAAAGAATTTATTCATTTATGGATAGATTGCATAGCTACCTTCAACCGTTGGGTAAAAATGCAAATCACTTATAATCAATTATTTACAAAAATATTCGGGTAGAGTAATACTGGATATTCCCCTATCGCACAAATAATATAATTAACAGCAAGAAACGGAGCCATATTTTCATGAGACACAACTCCTCCTTTAGAAGGGGAAATAACCGAATTATTCATTGGTAACAGTCGATCTACAAAATCTTGTTTTGCAAAGAAATTAAATGATTGACCAGAGATATAATTGTCTGCGGGCGTAGAACTCCCTATTCCTCCGGATAATGCATTATATGTATGGGTGTGAGTAGGGAGGTTATTTTGGGCAATACTGGTAGTTTCTGCACCACCCATTTTACCTAAACTAACAGAAGTATTTTGCCCTACACCAAAAATGCTCCTACCTCGCAGATCTGGCAAAGCAAAACTTATTTGTCCGTCTCCACCATAAATGGTACCGATAATATTAAATAACGTCTCATATTCCGAAATTGGCAATAACTGCCCTTGGCAAAAAAACCAGTTTGCTGGCGGGTAGGTACCACAATACGGTTTTACAAATCCTATAACATCGCTCATTGTTCAACTTGGTAAAAGGTTAAAAATAATTTTAATCACGTGGCGGAAATAGTCCTTTGATGCAAATTATGTAATTTAGACCTAAAAAAGGAGGCATATTTTCGTGCGGTTGCCCACCTCCTGCTGGAGAAACAGCATCTGAACCCATCGGTATTAAAGTATCACCTGGGTTAAACACGCTATAAAAATTTCCACCCGCTATACCTAAATAATTACCGGTAGGATCTTTGCTTTCCCGACTACCGGATAAAGCATTGAAAGTATGTGTGTGAGCAGGTATTTGCTGTGTAGTCAGTGTTACTGTTTCTACACCACCCGTTTTACCCAAATCTCTTCGGGTCAGTCCATTTCCTTGGCCTGCTCCAATTGGTATTCTACCACGTAAATCAGGCAATGCAAAGGTTGTTTTTCCGTCACCACCGTAAGTTGTCCCTAAGATAGAAAACAAAGCGGCATTCTGGGCAATTGGGAGAGTTCTCCCGTCACACAAAGCCCAGTCTTGGGGCACAAAACTTCCTGCAAAAATCGAAATAGTTCCAATGTACTCATCCATAATAATTAAACGATTTAAAGTTAAAAAATAAGAAAAATTGAAAAAACAACCTATTTTGGTTGGTTTCGAGATGCCTAAACACCCCGAAACCCACGTTGTAAAAGGTTACAGATTTTTTAATCTTTTCAGATTAGCCTGATAGGCTACTTCTGTCAAACCGTTATCGTAAAAATCATTGATTAAACTCACCAATGGTAGATTGGTAGAGAATGCAGGTAAATTTGATGACAACCAATTGTATGAATCTACATCTGTTCTTGACTTAGTCGCCAACAAAGGAGACGTAGCAATATGGGTTGCTGTTGCAGCACGCGCAATTGCACCCCCAACATTGGTAGCGGTTAATTGCAATTGTAAGTCAACCAACATTTTACCGGCAGTTTCGCCCTTTTGACATGCTGAATTGACTTTATTCAAAGAGTTGACAATTACCTGTGAGTCAAACGAACCATAATCATCACTGTAACTAGAAACTATTTTTGACCCATCATTATCAATCAAAATAACTCTCTCGTTATTCTCTACCAAGCTTTTGATTGACTTTTCTAAACTATCCCTGTTCCCAATTTTAATGTTGCCAGAAAATTTATTTTTTAGCATTTCTTCCGTTTGTCTTACGACATCGCTATAGCTTGGAATGTCACAAAACTGATTATCAATCCCACTTTGGCTAATTTTTACTACTACTATTTCATTTTTGTGTTGATTCAAGAAATCAACAATGTCTCGCAAAAATTCCTCATAAGTACAACCTGGAATTAGCATGTGTATGTGTCTGAGTACACCACTAGCACCTTGCATAATATTTGTCAGTGTGCCCTTTCCAATTTTGGTAAAAAAGTCACCAAAACTATTGTTCTCAAAAGAAAAATCAATATTGCTTAAATCGGATTTTATAGCGGCAGGTCTAAAATCAAAAAAGCGAGCACCGAGAAGAAGTTGTTGGCGAATAGACTCTTTCTGCGTTTTGGCTAAATTATCTACAGCAATTACACCCGAACTCTGGAACATACCCGCGTCATGTGAACCAGGAAGGACTAGATTCTTTAATTTAACCTTATCTGTGCTGACTTGCTCAAACAACTGCTTTTGCCATTCAGAACGGTTTGGTGTAATGGTTGCCCACACTTGATGGCTATTCGTTAACCCAGAAATACCGCCAGAATCCGAATCATATAATCCAAAAGAAAGACAATACTCCTTCTCAATTATTGAGTCTATACATAAGTTTTTCGCATCTACGTCTTCGATATTCCCACTAGTAGCATTCACTCTCATTGAACGCTCATACACATTCCCTCCATTTTTTTTTGCGAAAAATTGAAAAAAGGTAGTATTGTCTCTTAAAAATGGAACCCCTCCATTTAACTCTTTTCGAGAATAAAAATAACCTGAATCTTCGTTTGTGAACTCTCTTTCATAATCCTCACCTACATCTTTTTTCACAATTTCAAAACTGAACCCTTGGGTCTTGAAATACCTAAATTCTACACTTTTTGAAGGCATAATTAAAATAAATTTTAAAGTTTAAAAAAATAAAAAAACAACCTATTTTGGTTGGTTTCGAGATGCCTAAACACCCCGAAACCCACGTTATCAATATTATAATTTGACTATCTGTACGTTTCGAATAGTCAATTCATCTTCGCCTAAATCTGCAAAAGTCAACTTGAACTCCTTCTTATTAAAGGCATCGGTATCTTTGATTTCATCCGTCACATCAAAACGGAACTTCTTGTAGCGAGGGCCAGTTTGTGCGTCGTGGCCAGGGTGTTGATGGTGCTTGTGATTAGCTCCAAAGAAATTCATAAAACCACAGAAATACTTATCACTTGGTATTTGTTTTACACTGTTTGGAAGATTGAGATATACCTCATAAGTACCCCTCAGAGGCTTTTTCACAGGTATTTCTACTTCAAAGGTCAAATAGTACCGATGCGTAGAACCGCTCGCCGCTTTCAATAAAGTTGGAGAATTAAACACATTATTCACCAACAAATGCTCTGTTGCATTTTTGCTAACTTTTATGCTTGATTTACCAGGAGTAACTTCCTTGATTGGTGTCCCCTGTGCCTTTAAATTTGGTTTACATTCGGTCATGTTGCTTCTCCCTTTTACTTCGGTATCGTCATAGGTATAATCCATGCCGTTGTAAATAATTTTATAGACTTCTTCGATGGTATAATTCACTTGTTTTCCTTTCCCATCAAAAAAAGTATAAGTCGGCCATGGATATTTTAACAATGAATCCAAACAAACTTCTTTTCCATTATCGGAATTCGTCCATTGTTGCCAAATACGGTCGATATTGGCATGGTGTAACCAAAAAATAGGATCAAAACCCGCACTCGACACTTCAGCCATAAGCCCAGAGCCAATTTTATTATTATAGATTGAGTTGAAATAAATGGATGGTTTTTGTCCTGGTTGAACTCCCCCCGTATAATTATGCATAAAACCGTGCGGAACATGGTCAATGTTTTTAGCAAAGCTTGCAAAATCCTGATATTCAAATAAGTGATTTAAGTTCAATTTATAAGCATATCTATCTTCAATGCTTTTGCCATCGTTCAAATCTTGGTAACGTGCTTTTTCGAATAATGTACTTTTGGGGTTTCGGAAAGGAGCTGGAAGGGTTCGATTAAGCAAACTATCTTTCTTATCCGTGTATGCCCAATAAGGTAGTGCAAAATCTTTTTTGCCCGACAATTCTCTTATGATTTGCTCCAAATGCCAAATATACAGTCGATGCCAAAGTAAAAAGTTTAGTTCAACTGCATTATCGTCTCCAAAATGCGTACAGTTTGCCCACGCTGTTTTTAGTTGAGAAGCATTGAACTGAAACGACTCACACAGTGGGTTCGGTAATTTGGGTTGTTCATCTGTAGAATCATCAGTTGGTAAAGGGACCATGTGTATCGCACCTTGGTAATACCAGCTGATGGGTTCTGTACATCCTGCTTCTCGCATAATTTCAAAAGCCTTTTCCATAGCTTCTAAGTCCGCCTTCGCCTCTTCTGAGTGCGCATTTTTGCGGACAAACTTTTCGGCAGAACCAACCGCACCGGATGATTCCCCTTCCTCTTTTTTAGAGGTACATGCCCCTAAAACCAGGGCTAAAAACAAAATGGACAGTAGATTTTTCATAGGATTAACAAAAATGAATTTAGAGGTATATAATTAAAATGAACAGTAAAAAACACGTACGAAATTTTAAGAACTCTTACCATTATACGAATATCACTATTGGAATAAAAAAAGTGCATTTATGTAATTCGTATAAATAAAATGCGTCGATTTCACACCCTAACTTTGTATCTATTCAGCCATCTACACACGAACTGTTTACTTCCTTTTTCTTGGAAGAAGCCCTATACAGAATGAAGAATAAAGTGAACACCAGGAAGTCATTCGTTTTTGACTTCAATTCATTTCAAAAAAATACAATCTTTACCTTGTGCTATATCTCCCTAAACGGACAAACCATTACTTCTCAATCCACTCTTTGCGTATCTGAGCCTTAAATGCCAGAAAATCCATGTCTGAGTCAGGTTCATACTGACTTATTTCGTCGTGATCGTTGATATAATCAAAATAATCATAGTGCCCGTGGTCATCTTCATCGTACATATAGCATTGAATCGTGATGCAAGTTGGGCCCGACTCGTTTTTATTTTCGAGTTTATGAAACTGGTTCAAGGTTGGGCTTATCCAGGTGATGTCTCCCTCCGAAAAGGTTTTTTCACCAAATGCCTCTTCTGTTCCTAGGTAGGGAAATAGCGTCACATTGATTTGTCCGTGCAAAACACGAATGACAGCATTG
>JBKBRQ010000197.1:0-4984 GCA_046292055.1 Spirosomataceae bacterium
CAAGAGCGGGTAGCTTGGCCGTCAATATGAACAGTACAAGCGCCACATTGAGCGATACCACAGCCGTACTTGGTTCCGCAGAGGTCAAGATGGTCACGGAGCACCCAGAGAAGTGGGGTATCGGCGGCCACATCTACCGTCATTTTCTTTTGATTAATAGTCAATTGATAGGTTGGCATAGGGTACAAGTTATAGTTTGTATAAAGGAGTAGGAAAGTTAGCTATTTTTTTGAAAAGATTAACGGCTTGTTTGTTCAAAATCAATGGATTGGAGAAGTAAGGTACTGTAAACGAGACTTAATCGTGGATTTTTGGGGATGAAACGGAGAAACGTATCCTTTAAAATAATACAAAGGATATCGCTGTAAATTAAGGTGGAGGTTGCCTATTTTTTATTGTTTACAACTACCCTTACCTGAACTAGCGAAAGTATTACAAGAAACATCCGTAAAAAATAGAGGATAGGAAAAGGAGTATAATGTGCCTATAAATCCTATCTTGGTCAAACTTTACGTTGGCTTTCCAGAAGTAAACCAAGAGAAACTTCTCCGAATAAATAGAGTTTGGTGCTATTTTAGTAGCTTTCGTTGTTCAAACTGAAAACTCGGCAAATTAGGTTCCTCAGGATACAAAAGCATATATCTAAACAATCAAATGGTTACATTCCAAACTTTGTCTGTCATTATTCCCGCCTATAATGAGGAAAAAACGATACGAAAGGTAATAGAAAAAGTTTCTCGTATTCAATTGCCACTGGATATTCAAAAAGAGATTATTGTCGTCAATGATTGTTCGAGTGATAAGACAGAGTTGGAGGTTTTTCAATGCATAAGAGATAATGCCATTAAGGTTATATATATCAAACACGAAGTAAATAAAGGCAAAGGAGCTGCATTGCATTCAGGTATTCAAAAAGCAACGGGAGAATATCTAATCATTCAAGATGCTGATTTAGAGTATGATCCAGAAGAATTCAATATTCTACTCAAACCTGTTCTAGATGGACATGCTGACGTTGTTTTTGGTTCCAGATTTATTGGTGGAAAACCGCACAGAATTCTTTTTTTCTGGCATACGGTAGGGAATAAATTCCTCACTTTTTTGTCAAATATGTTTACAAATCTAAATTTGACAGATATGGAAACGTGTTACAAGCTATTCAACACGAAGATGATTCAAAGTCTACATTTGAAAGAAAAAAGGTTTGGTTTTGAGCCAGAAGTAACCGCCAAAATAGCTAAAATAAAAGGTATTCGGATTTATGAAGTAGGAATCTCCTATTACGGTCGTACATACGAAGAAGGTAAGAAAATCAATTGGAAAGATGGATTTAGAGCGCTTTACTGCATTGTACGATACGGAATTTGATATTTCTTTTACTTGTATGTAGTTAAGCCTATGAATGCCTTCACTTAACTCAATTTTATATTTTTCTAGATTTTGATACGGGTACTTGTATTGGTGTATGCCATCGCGGAAATTTCCCTTTTTGTCATTAGTTAAAGCGAATAGGTACTCGCTCGTCTTCTTCATTTTGTCTCCTCCTTTTCTTTTTATAAATTGCTAATCAGCACATTAGATTTTCTATTTGTTGACTTATTTATTCAACCTTACCCCTTACACATGAAAAAAATACGCATAGGACTATTCTGTCTTTTTCTCCCGATTTTGGGCACCTGCCAAACAGATGGCTGGACGTCGCTCTTCAATGGGAAAAGCCTTTCGGGCTGGAAACAGCTCAATGGACAGGCTAACTACCACGTTGAAAACGGTGAAATTATCGGCACAACCGTGGCTAATACTCCCAATTCTTTTCTTGCCACAGCCCAAGATTATGGCGATTTTATTTTAGAATTGGAGCTAAAAGTAGATCCCTCCATGAACTCCGGTATTCAATTCAGAAGTCTATCTCTTCCCGAGTACCAAAATGGGCGTGTGCATGGGTATCAAATGGAGATTGATCCATCTCCAAGAGCTTGGTCTGGTGGTATTTATGACGAAGCTCGGCGTGATTGGTTGTATATTCCTGCGAATAACCCACGTGCGAAAACCGCTTTTCGTGTAAATGATTGGAATACGTACCGTATTGAAGCCATTGGTTCAACAATTCGGACATTTGTCAATGGGCAACCCATCGCCTATCTCGTAGACGATATGACGGCCAAGGGCTTCATTGCACTTCAGGTACACGCTATTTACGGAAATCAAAAACCAGGTACGCGCATCCGTTGGCGGAACATCCGTATAAAAACAGAAAATCTGCAACTTTCACCTCCAGATGATACCCCTGTTGTGAATTTAATGAAGAATAATTTATCCGAACAAGAAAAAGCACAAGGTTTTGAGCTTCTTTTTGATGGTATTTCTCTATCCAAATGGCGAGGAGTTTACAGTGCTGCAGCTCCAAATAAAAGGTGGTCTGTACAACAAGGGGAACTTCGTGTTGACCCTTCCGATGGTTCTGAAACAGGAAATGACATCGTGACACGTGAAAAATTCGACTATTTTGAGCTCGTTTTTGATTTTAAGTTAACCCCCGGTGCTAATTCAGGTGTCAAGTATTTTGTGGATGAAAAGTATCCTTCAGGAGGGAAATCAGGTATTGGACTTGAGTTTCAAATCTTGGATGATGAACGTCACCCAGATGCCAAGATGGGAGTCGTCGGAAATCGAACATTGGGGAGTTTGTACGACTTAATTCCTTCCGTAAAAGTGGAAAAAAGGTTTCAAAAACCCATCGGTGACTGGAACCAAGGACGTATCTTGGTTTTACCTGATGAAACTGTTCAACATTGGTTAAATGGTCATAAAGTCGTTGAATATACAAGAGGTAGTCCCATTTATCAGGCGTTGGTAGCACGCTCAAAATACAAGGACTTTGAAGGTTTTGGAACTTCCCAAGAAGGGCATATTTTACTACAAGACCATGGTGATGCCGTCGCTTTTAAAAACATAAAAGTCCGCAGAATTAGAACAAATTAATCCCAAAAAGAGATGAGTAATCGGAGAGAGTTTATAAAAAAATCAGTATTAGCAGGTATTGCTACACAATTTTCTGCGGCAAGTTATGCGAAGATTATTGGCTCAAACGACCGTGTACGTGTAGCATGTGTGGGTTTTTCAGATCGGTTTAAGTACTCGCATATTCCTCCTTTTAAGGCGTTGGCGAAGTCACTTAATTTTGAAATGGTTGCTGTGTCAGATATTTGGAAACGAAGAAGAGAAGAAGGTAAAGCGTTTATTGATAGCCAATTAGGTACGAGTGTGAAAGCATTTGTAAATAATGAAGAACTCTATGCTTCGCAAATGGTAGATGCTGTATTTATTAGTACAGCTGACTTTCAACATGCTATTCATACAATTGAGGCCGTACAGTCAGGGTGTGACGCATATACAGAAAAGCCATTGGCAGAGACCATGGCAGACAACCGAGCTGTATTGAAGGCCGTGCGAGCAACCAATCAAATTGTACAAATTGGTTCACAAAGGAGAAGTGGCGAAAACTACTTTGCAGCCGAGAAATTTATCAAGTCTGGGCAGTTTGGTCCTATTGTGATGGTCGAATTAATGTGGAACGTAAATCAGCCGGGAAGATGGCGACGACCTACACTTGTTGCAGATGTTAGAGAGGAAGACGTAGATTGGAAGCGATTTTTAATTAATCGCCCGTACGAGGAATTTGATGCGCGAAAGTTCTTGGAATATCGTCTTTTCTGGCCATATTCATCCGGTATTCCAGGCCAATGGATGAGTCACCAAATTGATACAGTTAATTGGTTTAGTGGTTTTACACATCCGCGAAGTGCAGTCGCTAATGGTGGAATTTATCAATGGAAAGATGGACGAACTAATGCAGATACCCTGACAGTTGTCTTTGATTATGGCCCTTCAAATGACCCAACGAGTGGTTTTCAAGTACAATTTACATCTCGTTTCTCGAATAGTGCAGGCGGAACAAAGGAGTTATACTATTCGAATGCAGGGATGATTAATCTAGATACAAACGAAATATCTGCCAATGGAGGTATGGTAGAATGGGAAGCAAAAGAAATGGGAATGAAACCTAATTTATTGATTCCTCAAAAATTAACAGGTGCGCGAGTTGAGACAGGAGCGAATACAGGAGGCGATTATTTGACATTCGCACATGTAAAAAACTGGATGGAATGTGTCCGTTCCCGGAAAGAACCCAACGCACCGATAGAAGCTGGCTATCAACATTCTATCGCGACGATTATGTCTAATGCAGCATACAGAACGGGTTTACGTGTTACTTTTGATGAAAAAACGCAGGAAGTAATGGCAGGAGATAAACCGTTTATTTTGTGAAAATCGCCAACGGGTCAATACAAATTGACCCGTTGGCGATTTCATTTAATCACATTTGAAAAGTCTAAATTCGAGGGCAACACGTGTGGTGTCGTCTTCGTCGTTGGTCGCTAATCCGTGAATAAGATGAGAAGAAAATAACAAAACTTCACCATATCGTACGTTGGAACGTGTAAGTGTTGTGTCGCCTGCCCACGATTGAATCATACGTACGCGGTATTTTTTTAAAAGTTAATTAAATCTTATATCGAATAAAATAGTGATAAAGCTATACATTCAACCAATACGTGAATTTAAGAATGAGTGCTCTGTTTTTGGGCGCCCAAGCAGGAACTTGAAAATGAGCAATCGGTTGTGCAAAATAATTGTCTGTATACACTAAAAATAGGTCACTTACTGGCCTGAATCTCCACTGTAAGCGTGTATTTATGTTCGTATTATTGGTCTGTGTATTGTACTGAAAAAAGGTACTTAAAAATACAGACCGTGAAAAAGTAAGCTCCGCGCGTGGCCCAATCAATAAATACCGTACACTATTGTAAGGTTTGGGTAAATCTATTGCGGTAAAATTGGCATCAATTGTAAATGTACCATACGGTTGTACACGGTAGGCTAAACTGCTGTTTAGTCCCGTTCCTTTGCCATTGAAATAATC
>JBKBRQ010000198.1:0-4946 GCA_046292055.1 Spirosomataceae bacterium
TAGCCGTTGTTTGTTACAGTAGAACGATCCAACGTACCATCTGGATTTTCTGTATTGCGGAAGAACAAAGCATCTCCATTATCAGGATTTACGCCCGCATATTCCACTGTATAGAAAACACCAATTGGTTGGCCTTCCATGACACGGTTCATGTTACGAATACCGCCTTCAATGATTTGACCTTGAATGTCAATAACTTTGTTTTTATTCGTTGCAAAGTTGAGTGACGTATTCCATTTGAATTTACCAACTGTATTCTGCGTATTCAAAACAAATTCAAATCCTTTGTTTTCCAATGAACCCACGTTACGAACTTGTGTGAAGAAACCTGTTGTTGCTGGTACATTGACATTTAGCAATAATCCTGTTGTATTTTTTACGTAGTAGTCAATTTCACCATTGATTCTGTTTTTAAGTAAGCCAAAATCAAGACCAAAGTCTAGCTGTGCAGTTGTTTCCCAACGTAAGTCAGGGTTTCCGATTTGTGATGGACGTTGCCCAGCTACACCCGCATACCCTGCATCGCCTGAGAACAAGCCCAATTGCGGGAAGTTACCAATCTCTGCGTTTCCAACAAGACCGTAGCTACCACGAAGTTTCAAGAAGCTAACATATTTGTTTTCTTTCAAGAAATCTTCTTCTGTAATCACCCAACCTAAAGAGGCAGCCGGGAAGAAACCGTATCGTGCATTTGAACCAAAACGCGAAGAACCATCTACACGACCGCTCAATGAAAGTAAATATCTATCTGCGAATTTGTAGTTAGTACGAACGAAATATGACAAGAAACGGAAGTTTGTTTCAGAAGAGCTACCCGCTGAGATTGTCGCGGCACTTGCAATACGTTGGTATGAGTCTGACGGGAAAGCTAGACCTTCTGCAAAGTTATCTTTCGATTGTGACTCTTGATACTGCATTCCAAGTGTTGTACTTGTAGAATGACGACCAAACGATTTGTCGTACGAGAAGAAATTATTCGTGTTGTAATTAGTTACAAAACGACCATAGTTTTGTCCTAATCCATTGGTTGCACGTGTTTGGTTACGTACTGTTTGGCTTTGGAAATAAGCTTCTTCGTTTTGTGTGAATACGTCTACACCTAACTCTGAACGGAAACGTAAGCCAGGAGCTAAACTTACTTGGGCATACGCATTACTCAAATTTCTGAAAGATGTTGATGCAAAACGGCCATAGTTTACTGTAATCAATGGATTATAGTAAAGTGGTAAGCTGACATCCCCCGGAGGAGTTCCTGCTGGTAGACCTGTAGTCGGGTCGTTGAATGGCGTCAAAGGCGTCAAGGCTGCCATTTGAAGTGGGTTTGAGAACGCATTATCATCTGGAAGACGACGGTTGAAAGTTCTCGCCAAACTCATTGTCAAACCAACTGTTAACCATTTATTTGCTTGGTGGTCAATATTAACTCGACCTGTCATTCTATTCAAGTTATTTCCAACGATTGTACCTACTTGGTCGTAGAATTGACCAGAGATAAAAAATTTCGTTTTCTCATTTCCACCATTCATCTGAAAATCAGCTTGTTGCAAAGAACCTTGTTGGAACGCCTGCTCTTGCCAATTGTAATCTCCTTGTTGTGGTGTACCAAATGTACCATAGCTGTAATAATCCAAGAAACCACCTGGTCCTAAGATATACTGTGTCCAAGAATCTGGATCATTTACATCCGTTCCTGACAATCTATCTCTGTATCCAGCAGCTTGCGTGTAGAACTTAACAAACTCATCGGCATTCATAAAGTCAACGCGTCTTGTAGCGTCACTTACACCTGACTGATAGTTGAAAGAAACGTTCGTTTTACCTGCACTACCTCTTTTTGTCGTGATAAGAACAACACCATTGGCAGCTCTAGAACCATAAATCGCACCCGCAGAAGCATCTTTCAGGATTTCGATAGACTCGATATCGTTCGGGTTTAAGTCTACTAATGGGTTGGTAGCTCCCCCGTAATTACTTTGGTCACCTGTTGTAACAGGCATACCATCAATCACGTAAAGTGGCTCACTACTTGCCGATATCGACGAGTTACCACGTACACGGACAGTTACCGCTTGGCCTAATTTACCTGAACCACTGTTCACATAAACACCAGCGGCTTTTCCTTGTAACGCTGCATCAACACTAGCAGTTGGCATGTTTTCAATGTCTTTCCCTTTTACTTGTGCAATGTTACCCGTTAATTCACGCTTGATTTGTGAACCAAAACCAGTCACAACCACTTCACTCAACGTCTTTACATCAGACTCCAAAGCGACGTTAATCATAGATTGGTTTCCAACTGCTACACTTGTTGATTTGAAACCAACAAAACTGAACTCTAACGTAGCTGTAGAACTAACCGAAATTGAGTAGTTCCCCTCAACATCTGTTTGGGTTCCTTTTGAAGTTCCCTTAATGGAAACGGATACGCCTGGAATTCCAGAGCCATCATCTGCTGAAGTTACTCTCCCTTTTACGACAGATTGCGCATACAAGCTCATCGTTGTTAGGGTGAACAACATGCTAAGAAGTAAATTCTTTCTCATGCAATAAATTGGTTTAGTTTCTAATTAATTCTGATAAAACAGTAATTTAGTGATAAAAGTTGACTTTAAAGGCCTTTTAGAGCTCTTTTAAAGACATCAACAATCCATTAATCAATACAAAACAATTTACTATAAATTAACACCAAGGTATGTATTTGCCTTAATACTTTGTCTATCAAATAGTTATGAATAAAAATCTACAGTGACTTGATTTCATACAGATTCTATTTAAATTTTCCATAAAATGGTCAAAAGACGAAAATTTATAGACGAAAATTTATACTACGGGATTGTAAATTATTTCCTCCAAAATGAAAATTAAACTATTTCAAGATATATTTGAATATTTCTACCTCAAAGTATTGATAAATAATTACTTACAAATACATTTAATTGCATTTAATCAATGAAAGTAAAATTCACTAACAATACATTTATTTTTGGAATTTTAGCCCCACTTATGTACTTTGGGTTTCAATCCATCTAAGTCTATCGCATGCCTTATCGCTTTAACTCCTTTCTATATTTCACCTTTCTATTGGTCTCATGTCTCTCTGCGCAAAGCCAGGTCACAGAAAAGCACTATTTACTTGGGCAATTTGACCCGACAGTTCACCCTGACTTTATTAAACCTGCTGACGCCTTTACAAAAGGTTCTGCTAGAAATCAATGGATACGAAAAGAGACGTATTCTGCTTTTGTTAAAATGGCAAAAGATGCCCAAAAAGAAGGAATTTCACTCGTGATTATTTCAGCAACAAGACCATTTGCAACGCAAAAATCGATTTGGGAAAGAAAATGGAAAGAGAGAGAAGCTCTACCCGAACTTGAACGAGCCAAAAACATTCTTCTGTTTTCATCGATGCCCGGAACGTCACGACATCATTGGGGAAGCGATATTGACATTAACGAACTATCCAATACGTACTTTACACAAGGAAAAGGTTTAAAAGAGTATGAATGGCTCAAAAAAAATGCGTCCAGATATGGTTTTTGTCAAACATATACATCTAAAGAAGATGGAAAAAGAACGGGATATGAAGAAGAAAAATGGCATTGGTCGTACCTGCCTTTAGCCTCTCATTTTACACAACGCTACGAAAAAATAATTCATCATTCGGATATAAAAGGGTTTCTTGGGAGCAACTTAGCAACCGAACTTCAGGTCATTCCTAAATACGTAAAGGGTGTGGCTTGTCCATAAAAAATGCCTTGTAATGTGTTAATTACAAGGCATTTTTTATTTATTCAGAAATCGAATTATTGAAAAAAGTCTTTCATTTTATCGAAAATAGAACGACTAGACGAACCTGATTTTGGTTGGAAATTCGGGGAATCTCTTAGTTTTTCCAAAGTAGCTTTTTCTTCTGATGAGATAGACTTAGGCGTGTAAATACTCAAATGCACCAATTGGTCGCCCACATTGTAGCCATTCAACTCTTTTAAACCTTTGCCTCTTAGACGGAGAACTTCACCACTTTGCGAACCTGCCTTAATCGTAATTCGTACTTTTCCACCTACCGTAGGTACTTCCACTTCTTTCCCTAACACTGCATCCACAAAATTGAGTGGTAGATCATAGATAATATTATTGCCGTCACGTTTCAATTCAGGATGTTCTTCTTCTTCAACAGCGATTAGTAAGTCGCCCGCAACTCCACCTCTTGGCGGGACATTTCCTTTGCCCGACATAGACAACTGCATTCCATCGGCTACACCTGCTGGAATTTTGATTGGAATTACATCATCTACCAAAGAACGTCCTTCGCCAAAACAGACTTCACAACGCTCCAAAACTACCTTTCCTTCTCCATTACAAGTTGGGCAAGTAGTAGTCGTGACCATTTGTCCGAGCATCGTTTGTTGCACTCTCCGAACCTGCCCTTGTCCGTTACACGTTCCACAGTTTTGAAGAGATGAACCATTTTTTGATCCATTTCCTTGGCATGAAGAACAAGAAGTATAGCGTTTTACTTTGATTTTTCGTTCAGTACCATTCGCAATTTCTTCTAAATTCAACTTTAGTTTGATACGTAAATCTGCACCTTTTCGAACAGACCGACGCTGACCACCTCCAGAACGTCCACCTCCGAAGAAGCTTCCGAATGGGCTATCATCACCAAAAATATCTCCAAAATTACTGAAAATATCCTCCATGTTCGGAGCGCCTCCACCAAAACCACCAGCGCCTCCAACTCCTGCATGACCATATTGGTCGTAACGCTGCTTTTTCTCAGGATTGGATAATACATCGTAGGCCTCAGCAACTTCCTTAAATTTATCTTCTGCCTCTTTATCTCCTTGATTTTTATCTGGGTGATATTTGATTGCAAGCTTCCGATACGCTTTTTTTAACTCATCTGGAGTCGCATTTCTATCTACCCCAAGAAGTTCGTAGTAATC
>JBKBRQ010000019.1:0-21438 GCA_046292055.1 Spirosomataceae bacterium
ACCATTGGAAATAACAGCTACCAAGTTACCTTTTGCTGTATATTTATAAACATCCTCGGGATTTGCTTGAATAGCTAAACAAGGTTCTGCGACGCCGGGAGAATACGCTAATGATAAATCGCGTTGGTTTGCGTACTCTTTCGAAGGAATGACCTCAATCTTGCCAGGGCGGCCCTTGGCGTGGTAATGAAGGGCTTCGTCTTTTAGGGTTTCGTTTTTACTCATAAGGGAAATAGATGAAGTTTATAAGTGCGAAGGTAGCGACAAAATAAAAAGGTTACAAAACCAATCGGAAGAATATAGTGTATCCTTTTTCAAGATGTTTGAATTTACTAGGGCTAAATGAGAATAAGTCCTGATTTTACTTTCTTGATATATCGAATTGTTCCCATTTGGTTCGATCGAATTCTTTTTCATGATTGGCAATCCAGACAGTTGCTACGCCATTTCCAATAAAATTGGTTATAGCACGTGCCTCAGACATGAATCTATCTACTCCGAGAAGCAAAGCCAATCCTTCGATAGGAATCACTTGCAGTGCAGATAGGGTGGAGGCTAATACGACAAAACCACTGCCAGTTACGCCCGCAGCCCCTTTTGAGGTCACCATGAGAATCCCGATTACAGTAATTAATTGCTCAATTCCGAGTTCTACACCATAGACTTGTGCTAAAAAAAGCGTAGCCATTGATAAATATATGGTCGTACCGTCTAAATTAAAGGAATAGCCAGCCGGAACAACAAGCCCGACAACTGGCTTAGAACAGCCCATTCTTTCTAGTTTTGCCATCAAAGAGGGTAATCCCGCCTCTGATGAGGACGTTCCCAAAACAATCAATAATTCTTCTTTGATGTACCGTAAAAAAGTAAAAATACTAAGTTGGTAATATTTTAAGATAAAATGAAGAACCACAAAAATAAAGATAGCCATCGTTGCATACACTGTAAACATGAGTTTAGCCAATGGTACAAGTGTGTAAATTCCATATTTCCCTATCGTGAATGCCATTCCACCGAAGGCACCAATAGGCGCGAGATACATGACAAAGTGTAGCGCTTTGAAAACGTATTTAGAGGCAAAAGTAAGTCCTTGGATTAGTTTAATTTTGGCTTTTAGTTTACTCAAAATTATCCCGAAGAAAATGGAGAAAATAAGTACCTGAATCGTCAAATTATCCATGAAAAACTGGAGCCACGAAAAACTATCTGCTCCTTTCTGGTAGTCAGAAACAACCGATGTGTCGCCCATTTGAGCTGTAGATACGCCATCTCCTGGTCGAATTACATACGCGACAATTAATCCAATAAGTAAGGCAAACGTAGTGACGACCTCAAAATAGAGTAGGGCTTTCCCACCTACTTTTCCTACTTTTTTTAAATCTCCCATACCACTTATGCCAAGCGATATGGTAAGGAAAATAATAGGATTGATAAATAATTTAACAAGGTCTATAAAGTAAGTACCCAAAGGTTTGCAAGCTTGTGCTGCAAGTGGATAAAAATGTCCGAGTAGCGCACCTGAAAGGATAGCCGTTAAAACCCAAAACGTAAGATTCTTGACAATTTTTTTCATTGGGTGGGGGAGAAAAATAAATAAAAGCGTCTGTCTGAAAACCTAGACAGACGCTCAAATAAGTTAGGCAAGTGTGAACTCTTTTAAATAGGCCGCGTTGGCTTTGGCTGATTCTAACGGGGTAGTTCCATCAAATCGCTCTTGTTCTACGATAAATCGTTGTACTCCATTATTTTTTGCGACTTGTAGAATATCTGCAAATGGAATAGCGCCTTGTCCAAGTAAACACGACGCATTCACAGGAAATGCTGGATTGACAGGCTCACTTTTCTGTATTTCCGTAATTTTTTCTGCGGCATACATGTCTTTGATATGCACTAATTTAAAACGCTCTTTGTATTTGTTTAACCAAGCAATTGGGTCTTGTTTGGCTGCATGAACCCAATAAATATCCATTTCGAAATCTACTTTATCCGCATCTGAGCCTTGCATCATGATGTCTTGCGGAAAGGCCCCCTCCATCTCTGTGAAGCTATAATGATGGTTATGATACCCGTAGCGCATACCTGCGTCTGCACAAATAGTACCTAATACGTTGAATTGTTCTGTCGCTTTCTTAAAATCGTCTAACTTGGTTAAGAATCCCAAATACGGATTAAGTAAATGCGTAATCCCTACTGATTTTGCGTCTTCTACTAATTTTTTGAACTCGTCAAGCAGTTCAGGTTTTAGGGCAAATTCCGGATTTACGTGTGAACTGACTACACTTAGACCTAAATCAGTAGTGTATGACTTGAAGTCGGCGGGTGTCATACCCCAAAAAACTCCATCAGCACCTTGGAAACTCTCAATTTGCTTGAATCCATAGTCTGCCAGTGCTTTTAAAGTGCCTTTAGCGTCTTTGGCCATTTCTTCCTTGACTGTCCAGAGTTGTAGTCCAAAATCACCGAGGGTTTTCGCTGTCTCTGTAGTAGATGCACCAGATGAACAAGCTACAAGGTTTTGAAGAACCAAGGGAGTAGCAACAGCGAATCCTGCATTGCGTAAAAAATGACGACGATTGACTTTCATGCGTTCAAAAAAGGGTTAAGGTTGAAAAAAATGAAATGTAAAGTTAGAATATTTCAGGAAATACTTATTTCTATCTTTCTTTTTTTCTCCTTTCGATATCAGATTAATTACGCAATCTCCGAAGTCCTTCTTCTGATAAAATCTTGATTCTACCAGAGGTAATATCAATTAACTTTTCGTCCTTAAAATCCGAAAGCGTACGAATTGCTGTTTCGAGAGAAGTTCCTGCTAAATTTGCCAAATCTTCCCGCCCAACTCGAATACCGTCTCGTAAGTCTTTTTCTGTTAATTCTGTATGAGAAAAATAACGAAGTAATGACTCCGCCATTCGTTTCCGAACAGAATTATACGCCAGATGCAAAAGCTGATTTTCTGTCGTATCGATTTCTGCTGACAAAAGCTGAATGAATTTTTTTGCTACTTGTCTATTTTGAAAGAGTAGTGAGAAAAAATCATCTTTGGGTATTAAACAGATTTCTGTCTCTTCGAGTGCAGCAGCAGTATCTTGGTAAGCAGTTTCTTGCAGTAAATGAACGTGGCCAAAGTAATCACCTGCTTGATACAATTGAGTAATTAATTCTTTGCCGTCATCATTGGTCTTGTACGTTTTTACTTTTCCTTTCATCACAAAAAAAAGATAAAAAGGGAAAGCACCTTCTCTGTAAATCTCTGCTTTTTTCTTGAATGTACGTATTTCTCGGCGTTCGTTCAATAAGCGCAATTCCTCGTCTCCACCAGCGTCTCGCACCATATTGTCGAGCCCTTCTAGTGTTTTTTGGTATTTTTGGTTTAAAACTTCGACTTTACGAAGCCGGCTCTCTACAGCATTCAGTAATTCTACATCGTCAAATGGTTTGGTAATGTAGTCGTCAGCGCCCATATCCATACCTTTTCGGAAATCTGTTCGCTCTGCTTTGGCTGTTAGGAAAATAAAAGGAATATCTGCTGTTTCTGGGTTTTTCGTAAGCAAGTGCAGCACACCATATCCGTCCAAAACTGGCATCATAATGTCACAAATGATTAAATCCGGTTTTTCAGCAATTGCTTTAGTAACCCCTTCTTTCCCGTTTTCAGCAACGGTGACTTCGTAGCCATCGAGCATTAAAATCTCACTCGTATTTTCACGTATTTCTACATTGTCTTCTATCAATAGTATTTTTTTCATCTGTTATTCATTCGGTATTTGTACAAAAAAGGAAGTTCCTTGGTTTTCTTGGCTTGTAAAAGTGATTTTTCCATCTAATAATTGCACATATTGATAGACAATATTGAGTCCCAAACCTGTACCTTGAATATTGGACGCATTACTTGACCGAAAAAACCGGTTGAATATTTCGGGTTGGTCTGCCTCCGGAATGCCAATCCCTTGGTCCGTTACTTCAAAGAGCCATTTTTTTTGTAAGAAACGCACACGCAAAAAGATATCCTGATTTTCGGACGAGAATTTGATGGCATTTCCCAATAGATTTATCAAAATGTGTTTTACGATTTTCTCGTCCACATAGATTTCTTTTGGTGCGTCTGTAGCAATATCTGTGAGGACGTGTTGGTTTTTTTTCAAAATTCCCGATACATGTACAAGAGTGCTGGATAAAATATCTTGTAAGAGATGTGTATTTTTGGTGACCATTACTTTACCTTCCTCTACTTTATTGACGGTTAGCATATCATTAAGGATTTCCGTCAAATGTTTAACAGATTGCTTAATTCGTTGGATATGTTTGTTTCTTTGGTCTGTCATTTGTAGATCTGCATACTTCTCGACCAATGACATAGAGGAAAGAACGGTTGCTAAGGGAGTTCGGAATTCGTGGGAGGCAATGGAAATAAAACGTGATTTCATGGAATTTAACTCGCGCTCACGAACGAGAGAATTATCCAACTCCGTTTTTGTTTTTTCTAATTTGCGAATTGCCTCTTTTAAAATCAAAGTACGTTCTTCTACTTCTTTTTCAAGCTGTGATTTGTAACTAATGAGCTGGTTTTCTGCTTCTTTTCGTATGGTAATATCAATAATGAAACCAATGACAAACTTTCCTGCACTGGATTCGTACGGACTTAAACTGACCTCTACAGGAAACTCGGTTCTGTTTTTTCGGATACCAAATAAATCAAAACCCAATCCCATGGAACGTGGCTGAGGATGTGGAAGGTATGTATCGCGATGTTTTACATGTTTTTCGTGGTAGCGGGTCGGAATGAGTAACTCAATTTTTTCACCAATTAATTCCCCACTTGCATACCCAAACATCCGTTCAATACTTGGATTCGTGCGAACTATCACTCCTCGGTCATTGGTAATTAAGATTCCTTCGGTGGCAAAAGCAAAAATAGCTTCTACCTGATTATTCATATCTATTGCCATTTGGTCAACAGGATCGGTCTTTTTAGGTAAATGATTTTGATGTATCATTGGACAAATTAGAGGGTTTGTGTCCTTGAATTTATGATTTTCATCATACTTTCCCAATCATATACCCTAAAATCTTGTAAAGCTGATGTTAATCATAGGTAAATACCGGGTATTCGTCGAATTTTGTTCGAGAGTAGTCATCTATCCATCTATCCAAATGTACTTATGCTGACCATTGATCCACACATGAAGGTTTCTGATTTAATGAAAATGATCTCTGAGAACTTTCCGTATCTCCGGCTTGAAATCTATTGCCAAGGACAAGAAGCAATGGCATTGTGGCCAATGAAAAACCTACATGAGCTCAGCAAACATAAAAATCCAGAAGTGATACGGATTGACTCCTCTATGGCAGTCAATGAAATTGTGGACTTGTTTTGGAAAAAAATGGGGCTTCAAGTCATGATATTTCGTCGAATAGGCAATATGTGGCTTGAAACTTCCTACACGGGAAGCTGGTCTCTCGAACATCAAAATAACATGGGGTCTTCCATGGTATCTGTTTGATATACAAGCAGCTTGTATCAGGGATGAAGTGTTTCTTTGTCGGGTGAGTAGGTTAGACGATGTAAATAGTAATATTCTTTTACAGAAAAAGTTTCTGGATTACGTACCGTAATGATGCCGTATGTAAGGAAATTATTTGTGTACCAAGAGGTTAAATCCACTTGAAATTCATCGACGATTCTTCCCTTGGTAGTCTCTTGATTGGTTTCAATAGATGCTAAATTCTCCCAAACATGCTGCTTGTTTAAGAGTAATGTCTGTATATTTTTGTTTTTAGGATACGCAACCAAAAGTCCGTCTGTTGCGGTTTTCGTGGCCTGAACCTTTACAGAGAGTTCGTTACTTTCCATATTGCTGAGCCCTACACTGTTATTCCAAAGCAGTTTACCGTCCGCGCTAAATCCACAAACGATAGCATGAGAATATTTGAAGTTATTGTAATATTCTTTTCCTACACGATACGTTTTCACAAATTGCACTCCATATCCATTTGGTGTTTTGTATTCAGGATAATAGACTTCCGCGAGCATTACCCACTCGTCCCCTTGTTGAATGATGTCGTGCACGAGTATTCGATGCCTTATTTTTACATCAATTCCTTTTTCTCTTTTTGTATCAATTCGTTGTTTAATACGTTGCTGTTTTTTCTCGGGTAGGTAACTAAAGAAATTAGATAAATGAGTGAAATCAATGTAATTGGTCTTGTTTTCTGCTAAATCATGTAAGTAAAAACCGACAGAATAGGAGGTACACCGTTCGGAATAATTACCAACAATGAGCTTTCTGTTGTCGGGCAAAACAAGGAGCTTTCCTGTAATAGGTACTTTTCTATCTTCGCCTATTTGCTTTGAATCAATCAAACGTCCTTCGTAATCGTATGATTTGAGTAAAAATGTACAACGTCGTTCATCTCTAAGTAAAACAAAGGTTGTACTTGTTTCTTCATTTACCTCCAAAGCACTGATTCGGTAGTTATTGGCGTATAAATCAGGTAATATTTTGGCATTTTTATCGAAGATAGTAATAAGTTCCACTACAGGTCGGTCATTAAAAGTGCCACTTAATAGTACTTTATTTTGAATAACACTGAAGAACTCAATGTCCATGCGGGTTAGAAGTTTTGTTTCCAAAAAAACCATATCATGGGTCTCTAAATCCAATCGAAGTAACAGGATTTCTTGGCTGTCAACCTTTCTATACACCTGCCAAAGTGCTTGTTTTTTTTGTAAATAGGTCTTCTTTAAGTCGTATAAAATAGGTGGTGTAAAAAGCTTACTCCATTGAATACGAAAGATAGTATCTAGCTTGGTAAACTGGACTTGTGTATTTCTGCCGTAACTATCGGTTCGTAAATTAGCTAATAATAAGCCAGATTCATCTAATGGAAAAACATCAAATTCTTGAATGTATTGTTCAGATAATGGAATTTCAAGTCTTTGATTTTCAATGACTTGGCTGTAGGTTTCTGCTGGGAAAAATAGAGATAAACTGAAAAATACGAGAATGAAATTAAATGGTTTCATCAAGATGTTGCGTGTTTGCGTGTGGTACAGATCAAAAAAAGCGAGAGTCTGTCACCTCAATTAACTAAGTTGATTACCTCTAAGTTATGGATTTTTTTCTGATTTAATTCAAATCGTATCAATGTTCGGATGGAGTGAAATCCAACCCGACCTGCTGCACCAGGGTTTATATAGAGTAAATCAGGATAAATTGGGTCTTTGATAACACGTAAAATGTGGGAATGTCCGCAAATTAAAAGATGAGGCTGATGTTGTTTTATTAATTTCTTAACTCGGGTTGTGTAATGTGTGGGTTTCCCGGCAATATGTGTGATAAGAACACGAAATCCCTCTAGTTCAAAAAAGGCATCTTCGGGTAAATGCCAACGAAGTTCGTTTGAGTCTATATTTCCATAGACGGCACGGGTGGGCTTAAAGTCAGAGAGTTGGTGTAGAATTTGTTCGTTTCCGATATCGCCAGCATGCCAAATCTCGTCGCAAGCCTGAAAATGGTGAAATACAGCAGGGTCAAGATAACTGTGCGTATCCGAGATAAGGCCAATTCGTGTCATGGTTCTTTTTGCCATTTTACTTGAATGGCGTGGTAGTTTTCTTGTTCTTGGTAATCTTTTCGCATTGGGAATCCCTCCCAATCTGCGGGTAATAAAATTCGTCGTAAATCAGGATGTTTGTCAAATTTTACTCCGAAAAAGTCGTAGGCTTCGCGTTCATGCCAATCGGCGGTTCGCCAAATTGATGAAACAGAAGGGAGTTGTGCATGTCCAATTTCACGTGTGATAACACAATGAAGCGTGAAGTTTTTTTGGTAGGGTAAAGAGGATAAATGGTAAAAAGCTTCGATTGTTCCTTTTTCTAATCCGTTATCTATCAGGGATATAGATTGGAGAAAATCAAAATAACATGTTGTGTTCGTATGGAGATAAGTACAAATATCCAGGAGAAAAGCAGGTGAAACAGAGAGGTAAGGTTGTTGTCCATTGGTTACTTCTGCAACTAAGGCTTGTGTAGGAAACTCCGATTTGATACCGGCTACAATTTGGTCAAATGTACTGAAATCCATACGATAAAAATATTGAATGATACTTGTGTTTATCTAGACTGTGCAAGAAGGTATAATACTGCCATTCGAACTGCCACACCGTTTTCTACTTGTTCCAAGATGATGGAATGTGGAGAATCTGCGGCATCACTGCTGAGTTCCACTCCTCTGTTTATCGGGCCTGGGTGCATCAAAACAATTTCTTTATCTAGGCGGTCAAGCATGGCTCGGTTTATACCAAAATGTGCTGTGTACTCGCGCAAAGAAGGGAAATACTTTATCTGTTGTCGTTCTAGCTGGATTCGTAGCACATTGGCTACGTCGCACCATTGGAGAGCTTCTTGTAAATGCATCATTACTTGTACACCAAGGCTAGGTAAGTACTTAGGAATCAACGTACTCGGGCCGCAGACTCGAACTTCCGCACCTAACTTTTGCAAACAAAAGATATTCGATAAGGCGACGCGCGAGTGAAGAATATCTCCTACAATGAGTATTTTTTTACCTTGTAAATCACCTATCTTTTCTTGCATTGAAAACGCGTCTAAAAGTGCTTGGGTGGGGTGTTCGTGGGTACCGTCACCTGCATTTACAATCGAAGCATCAATGTGTTTGGATAAAAAATGAGGAGCACCTGGGCTGCTGTGACGCATGACAATCATATCTACTTTCATAGATAAAATATTATTCACAGTATCCAGTAGTGTTTCTCCTTTTTTTACAGAACTTCCTGATGCTGAGAAATTTATAGTGTCAGCTGAGAGTCTTTTTTCTGCTAATTCGAAGGACAAACGAGTACGAGTAGAGTTCTCGAAAAAAACATTTGCAATGGTTATATCCCGTAGAGAGGGTACTTTCTTTATAGGTCTATTGATGACTTCCTTGAATTCCTTAGCCGTTTCTAATAGCAAATGGATGTCTTCTGGAAGGAGTGGTTTAATGCCTAAAAGATGTTTTGTACTGAAGGTATGCATGAATTCAAAAAGTTTGGCAAAACTACTGATTATATCCTGTTTCTTGAACACGAATGGCAAAAAACTAAGCAATTCGCGGTCTAATTGGTGGTATCTTGAAATTCAGTTTGTATTAATTGGTCAAATACAAACTGTTTAGCACCTACTATTTTTGCGGTTTCTCCCATCGGAGAAATAAGCACATGCAGGGCTTTTTTAAAATCACGAAGACAAAATTTATTGATGGATTGCTCAATTGCGGTAGTTAAGTTCGCACCTGTATTCGTTAATAAACCATCAATAATAATTAATTCTGGATTGAGTAAATGAATGGCTATTGAAAGCCCTTTTCCTAATTCTCTACCTAATTCGTAAATCAGTTCGATAGAAAACTCATCTCCCTGATTTGCTGCCTCGATGATTGCCTCAATGGTTAACTGTTGGTTTTTCCGAAGAACAGTTGGTGCATCTTTTTTGAGTCCCTCTTGTGCTCTTCTCAGAAGTGATGCAACAGAAGCAACGGTTTCAAGACAGCCAATTTTGCCACAATGGCAGAGCTGTCCGCCCGGAACTACTTGGATATGTCCAATTTCTCCGGCAAAACCATCTGTACCCTGCATGATTTCCCCATTGGATAAAATACCTAAACCAATTCCCCAGTCTAAGTTGAGAAGCATGACGTTTCGTTTATTTTTGGCCAATCCGAAATGCGTTTCTCCTAGAAGAGAGGCTTTGGTATCATTGATGATAAAAGTAGGTTTACCTCCCAATTCTTGTAATTTTTTTGTTAGAGAGTAACCAGATACCTGATGGTTCAAATAGGTTTGATTTTCCTGTGTTTCATTTGCAATCAATCCTGGGCTTGTGAGACAAATGCCCCAGATAGAATCAGTGAGTACAGCTGAGTTTTTGAGCTCTGAAGAAAGTCTATCTACAAATTCAGGGTCGTTGATAGCAAGGGGAAAATGAATTATTTTTTCGATTCGGTTTCGTAAATCTACCCGATGAATCGAGGTTTGGTGAATGCCAATATCTATAACCAGTATGGACTGCTTTTCGCCATTGAGGTCAAATAAAATGGGTTTTCGACCAAATTTAGAATTATGTGCACCAATTTCTTGAAGCCATTGCTCCGTCATGAGCTCCTGCACGATAGTCGTTGCAGAAGGAATACTGATGCGTAAAATTCGAGCTAAAGAAGAAATGGTAATAGCTCCTTGCGCATAAACCGTCCTGACGGCCTGCTGTTTCAAGTGTTTTTTCTTAATACTTACAACAGATTCAGTCGTTTCAAGCATTGGTTAAAAAAATTTACATTAATGAAAAACATACATTGTATGTGTACCACGGGGTGTGAAAAAATGAGCCGGCTGTTTGGTAAGCGTTGGTTTTCCAGATAGCTCTTGGTATTTCCAAAATTCGATGCTGCCCACTTTTAGTCCATATGAACCTATTTCATGTGTACTTACGGCTAGGTTTTTTCCGTCTTTGTCAAAAACGATGGACATCGGGAGTAATCCTTCTATCGTAAAATCTTTAATCTTTTTTACAAGACCTTGTGGATTCAAACTAAGGAGAGATAGACTTGATTTATTCGCTTCTATGGGTTGAACTTCAAAAAAACTATTCTCTGCATTGCAAACGACAATCTTTTTTCCGTCTGAAGCTATGGAAAAGTCCTGTGGATTTTCCCCAACCTCACTTCTAGATAAAAGGTAGTGCGCTTCTCCGGGCTCCGAGGCTAATTTTACAACATAAATCTCACCCGTTTCTCGTATTCTGAAGTCAGCTTTTGATTTTTTTGCATCAAGCACCAGAAAATAATTTCCATCAGGTGTAAATTTACCTATCGATGGCTTTTTCCCGATTGCAATTGTTTGGTCAACAAATTCTAGCCGCACAAGCCGTTTGGTCGGCCCGTCTTTGACTGCTCGCAAAATCCCTAATGTTCGGGTTGTTTCGTTGATAAACGTTAGGAAATCTCCACTTGGGTGCCATTGTACATCTATCATTCTTCCAGAAGGTAAATTGACAGGCTTTGAGATTATTCGGACTGGCTTTCCCGATTCATCTAGTTCCAAAACCTCAATTTCCCGTTCTTCTGTTGTAGAACTTATAGCAAGATGCTGGTAGTCAGGTGAAATAGAAATACTTGTTGGGTTTGCAGCAATGGGCATTTTAAACAATGCTTTGGGCAGCTCAAGGTCTGTAAAATCAACAATGGTCATGAATTCTCCTTTTTCCAAGTCTTCCATTGTGGGCGAAACACTTACCTGAGTTATATTTTTTGGGATTGCTCCCCGGTGTTCTAAGATATATCCCAAACGTAAGTCAGCATGAATCGCCATACTTTTTCCTACTCGAATAGCAGAGTTAGGTACGGGAATACTTCTAATTTCTTGTTTTTGAGGTTTTCCTAAAGGGAAAGATATCACAGAAAATAAATCACGTTGTGTTGGTTCTTTGTGAATCATTCCGGTACTAAACGTCTGTGGCTGTGTATCAGAGTCATTTAGGAGAAATAAGGCCGATGCATCAAATTGAGGAGCTTGACCAATTGCATAAAATGGGAATACACAGAACAGTAGGTAGATTTTTTTCATTGGTTTGGATGAAATTGAGCTAAAAAGGTTTGCAAATATCTATCTATTAAACCTATAATCAAAATTACGCTCATAAACCGTATGTGCTAAACAAGCTGAAGGTACCCGTCAAGAATGTTGAAATGGCTGTTCCATGCGTTCCTCCTTGAATGGGAATCAAAGTGATTTGTGTGGCTCCACGCTTTTTCATCTCTGCAACAGTTGTTTCACTGTTGAAAAAAGGAACGTATTCGTCGTTGGTGCCGTGGTAAAATTGGGTAACTGTTTTAGGTGCCCAGTTCATTAAATCGTTGTCTGCAAAGGCATTCAATAAGGCGGTATCTGTTTTATCTTGTATGCCTTTGACTAAACTTTCTTGTAGAATTTGATTGAATGAAACGGCAATTTGTGCTCGGAAACCGTTCTGTACAATCTGTTCTGCATAGGGGCTTTTGAAATAGCTCGAAACGGGACGGTTTAAGCCATAAATTCGGTCGTATGTTTGTAAAACCCAAATGTATGATTGGTTGTGATTGACATCTCCGACAGAAGGCTGCGTGGCGATTGTCTGCATAGATAACGTCTTGTTATAAGCACCTGCTCCACAACTCGAAGCAACCAGATTAAACTCTGAACTCGCTGTCTCTTCGATTAATTTTTGCAGGGCTAATGTTGCGTAACCTCCCTGTGAATACCCGGCAATCATTAGTTTTTTGTTCCAATTAATATTTTCTTTCTCCAAATATTCTTTAACAGCTCGGATAAAATCAAGTCCAGGTTCTGCTAGTCCCTTTCGGTGTTCGTAGGGGTGGGGAACATTCTTGGAATCACCGTATCCAATGTAGTCTGGCATGCAAATAATTGTCCCGGTTCCTGCAAGTAGATTCCCAATCGAGATTTCTGTACCTTCTTTGAAATAGGAAGGGGCGTCTGTTTCGTCAAAAATGGTTCCATGTTGAATACTTGCTAAAGCCGCTGGTAGAGAAAGGTTCGTAGGGATAATCAAGGCGCCAGAAGCGGTAATTGGCTTGCCGTCTGTGTTTGTAGTTTGATAACTTATTTTAATTTGTCTGATGCCTGTTCGGACTAATAAAGAAAAAAGAGTACCCTGAGGCCCGAAGTTCTGTGTAATGGTTTGTCTAATTTGCTCAGAAGTTACCTCTGCTCTCACATTTGCTGAAATCAAGTAGCTTTTCGGCGCTTCTTCAGGAGTTACATCATCTGTTGAACAAGAAGTGACAACGAAAAATGAGATAAGTAAGGCAAAAGAGATGATTCGTCTTGTTGAATAGAATAGTGGGTTCATTATTCGTTTGTTAGGGAATTGAATACGAAATATACAAAATATAACGAAAGAAATCAATGCTTCTGTGTGTGTGTTCTATCAACAAAAAGAGCTCATACCGTACGATATGAGCTCTTTTTGTTGATAATCTATCGGATTATTTCGTTACTAAGTTCAACGAAACGTTGAAGTCATCGTAAATTACTTTGTCACCTAGACCGTCAAAAAACGAGGCAGAACCAAACTTCACATCAAAGTCAGAACGATCTACGCTGAACGTAGCTTGTGCCGCCACTTTACCATTCACAACGTTTACATACGCAGGGAATGTAATTGCTTTTGTCTTGCCTTTGATTGTCAAGTTTCCTGTAATCGTATATTTGTTACCTGCTTTTACAGTTGCTTTCGTGATAACGAATTTCGAAACTGGGTTTTTATCAACAGAGAAGAAATCATCAGATTTCAAGTGACCAACTAATTTACCGTTGTATTCAGCATCTTTGATATCATCACAAACGATGCTCTTCATATCAATTTCAAATGAACCACCAACTAATTTACCACCGTCAACAACGAAAGAACCATTTTTGATGTCGATAGTACCGTAGTGTTCCCCTGTGAATTTTTTAGCAACCCATTTGAAGGTACTTTTTTGGTTGTCAACTGCTACCGTTTGTGCCGCTGGTTTTACTGGGTTTGCCAATGCAGATGCTGCTACTGCTAAGAAAGCGATGAAAAGGAATGTTACTTTTTTCATTGGGATTAAATTTAGAAGTTAAAAAATATATATTTATTGTTGTGTGTTTCTGAATCTATCGATTAGCGAGTTCAATAATGCCGCTTCCTCTTCTGTAAGATCACTGATGGCATCTTCCATATCCGCCATTTCTTGATTAAGTTTGTCTAGTACAACCTTACCTTTCTCAGAAATATATACGTCACAAGCACGTCTATCTTGTTCGTTATAACTTCTGTCTGCGTATCCTTTTTGAACGAGTTTGTCTACCAAACGAGAGGCATTCGACATTTTATCTAACATGCGCTCGATGATACCATTGATCATAATTGGTTCAGGACTATGACCTTTCAATATGCGTAGTACATTGTACTGTTGTAAGCTAATACCGTATTTCTTAAGTATTTTATTTTGTTTTGTACACAACCAATTGTTTGTATACATGATATTGACAACGGTTTGTTGCGTTTCGTTACGAAACGGTTTTGTCTGTTTAATTTCTTTTGCTAATTCCATATCTTTGGAGCTGTACTAGATAAATGTTTGTACATTATTTACATAAGTTATTTTATAAACGGTAGTTACGTTTAATTTGTTCACATTCCTTTAAAAAAATGAAATTAACACACCAACTGATTTTAGCTTCTAACTCCCCAAGGCGTAAAGAAATACTCGAAAAAGCAGGTTTCGAGTTCTCAATTCAAGTCAAAGAAATAGATGAATGTTTTCCTGACACAATGCCTGTGGAAGAAGTTGCGCCTTATCTGGCAAAACAAAAAGCACTTGCTTTTGGTGAATTATCTGCTGATTCTCTGGTTATTACGGCTGATACCGTGGTTATTGCAGAGGGGCAGATTCTGAATAAACCTCAAGATAAGGCAGATGCTGAGAGAATGCTTTGGTTACTGAGTAACCGGGTGCATGAGGTTGTAACAGGTGTTTGTATTCGGACAAACGAGGAGTTAATCTCTTTTTCAGATAAAGCGTACGTTACCATTAAAAAATTAACAAAAGAAGAAATCGATTATTACATTGAGACTTGCAAGCCTTTTGATAAAGCGGGTGCGTATGGCATTCAAGATTTTTTCGGGATGGTATGCGTTCAGGGAATTCAAGGTTCTTTTTATACCGTAATGGGGCTTCCAGCACATGCATTGTATGAAAAACTTTTGCCTTGGCAGAAGAAATAAACAAATAAAAAAAGCGAGGGGAGAATCCTCGCTTTTTTTAGTAAATAATGTAGTCAATTAGTTACAGAAGTCACGGATAACTCCGTAAGAAGCAGAATAACCTAACTCTCCTGCACGGCTTAAATCGTAACATCCTGCGTTGGTATCACCTAACGCATATTTGATGATTCCTCGTACATAGAATGCCTCTCCGTATTTAGGATTGATTTTGATGGTATTTGTACAGTCTAGTAGAGCTTCCTTTTGTAAGCCAATAGATGAACGTACAATTCCTCTTAAGAAGTGAGCTTCTGCATACGTTGGGTTTAGTTCAATGGATGTATTCAAATCCAAGATTGCACCTTTAGTATCTCCACTCTTGAACTTCGCTAGACCGCGGCTGTAAAATGCCTCGGAACGTTCCTCTGAAAATTCGTTGATTTTACTATTTTCTTGGACTTTATTGCGTAAATCATCTAGTGTTTTCTTGCTCATTGAACCCAAATATTCAATTTTAGCATTGATATTCGTATTGTTAATCTCGATAGACTTAGATAAGTCAGTAATCGCATTTTTTTGGATTCCTAGACGAGAATAGCAAAACCCACGACCATAAAGTGCTTGCACATTCATAGGATCTAGTGTGATTGCTTTGTCATAATCTAAAATAGCACCTTTGAAGTCATCTACTTTCGTTTTGGCGAATCCTCTGTTAGCAAAGAGTTCTGTTTCTTCAGGACTCAGTTTGATTGCTTCGTCAAAATCTTTGATAGCTCCCATGAAATCTTGGATTTTTAGACGGCTAAATCCACGAGAAGCAAATGTTTGTGAACGTTTCGGATTTATTTCAGCAGAGCGCGTATAATCTACGATACTTCCTTGGAAATCTTCAAGAGCAGCCTTGCAATACCCACGTGAGTAGTAGGCTTGGTATTTAGCAGCATCGTCACTATTTAGTTCTATCACTTTTGTAAAGTCCTGAATAGCTCTGCGATAATCTTGTAATTTGATTCGAGTAAAGCCACGTTGTAAATACGCTTGGAAATCATTATCTGCTAGTTCAATGGCTCTGTTGTAATCTTGTAATGCAGCTCTGTTGTCGTCTTGTGCACTTTTACTTACCCCTCTGTATAAATATGCCATGGAGTTTTGTGGACTAAGGTCGATGGTACGGTCAAAGTCTAAGATAGCTCCTCTGTGGTCTTTGAGTACTTGTTTTGTTAACCCTCTGTTGTAATAACATTGCGCGTTTTCAGGGTTCATGGTGATGGCGGTACTGAATGCAGTTAAGGCACCAATATAATCGCCTGATTTGCTTTTGTTTACTCCAAGGTCAAAGTAATCAGCAGCGGTTTGTTGCGCTTGTGCTACGAAGGCAGCACATACGAAAGCTAAAATTCGGAATGTTTGTCGCATAAACAAATTGTTTAGTAAAGAATATTTAGTTGGATGTTTAGATAAATACTCAATCACAAGACAAATAAATTGTCCTTTTGAGAATATGGAATGCCTTGTAATTCGAGGTATTGAGCTTTGACAGCCAAAAATACAATTTTCAATTAACTATTTCTAGTATCTTTTTTATTTACGAATACTTATTTCGAATCTTGCGTCATTCTTTTCTGTTCCTTCTCATTAAATAAGTAGGCTAAAACCAAAAAGAAGTGTGAAAAAGAAGGTGGATAAAGCCAATTGTTTTAACATGGGATCAGGGTTTTCTAATTTAGTGACTTTCAGACCATTGATGAAGAAAAGAGGATAGCTCAATAAAAACCAATAGCCTGCTTGTCCTTGAATTAGTACATAAAGAAGAGCTGTTATCATTCCGCTAATCAATAGGAACCAATGATAAACCAATGCTTTTTTCTTGCCAAATCGTGCAGGAATAGTTTTTTTCCCGGCGCGTAAATCTGATGCGATATCCCGAATATTATTGATATTAAGTACACCTGTCGCGAAGAATCCGCTACTTAAAGCGGGTAACAGGCTAGTCAGTGACCAAGCTTGGCTGTACAAATAATAACTCCCAACAACACCTACCAAACCAAAGAATAAAAAGACAGAAATATCACCCAAACCTGCATATCCATACGGATTTTTACCTGCCGTATATGTATAAGCGGCGGCTATACATAGTATTCCGAGTCCTAGAAATTGTAAAAAAGCCGAAGAAGTGAAACTCCCAAAAGCAACCCATAATAAGGTAATTCCAGTAAAGAGAGAAAGAACTGCAAACAATACAATGGCGCGGAACATCTGCTTGGATGTAATTGTACCCGTTTGTACAGCTCTTGCAGGACCTATACGCCCTGCTAAATCAGCACCGTTTTGGGTGTCGCCGTAATCATTGGCAAAATTAGAAAGTATCTGGAGGAAGATTGTTGTCAAGCAAGCTAGTCCGAAAACCCAAGGGTTAAAAAAACCTTCCGCAGAGGCGGTGAAACTTCCCATCAAGATAGAGGAAAGAGCGAGTGGGAGGGTTCTTGGTCGTGCAGCTTCTACCCATGGTGATGCCATAGTTATTTCTTTGGTTGTTTGGAATGAGAATAAAGTTTATATTTTCTGTAGAAAAGAAAAAGAGAGCAAATATACATGATTTGCTCTCTTTTGGTATTTACAGACCTACGGCCTTTTGGAAAGTGGGATCTTTGGGTAGAACTCCAGACGCAAAGAAATGCGTTACTTCACCTTCTTCATTAATTACATATTTACAAAAATTCCAAGTGGGTGCTTTGTCATTCCATCCATTCAAATCGCTGTTACTTAGCCATTTATAAAGTGGATGTTGGTTGTTTCCTTTGATAACATCCACTTTGCTGAACATCTGGAATGAAACGCCATAATTTTTCTGACAAAATGTAGCGATTTGGTCTTCACTCCCTGGTTCTTGATTCATAAAATCATTGGTAGGAAATCCTAAAACGACCACTTTATCGCCGTATTTCTCATGAAATGCCTGCCAGTCAGCGTATTGCGGAGTATATCCACATTTGGAGGCTACATTCAAGACGACGACTTTTTTTCCTTTGTATGTAGAAAAGTCAATTTTTTTTCCATCAATGCTTGTTGCTGAGAAGGAATGAAAAGAGCCTTTCCCTGTTGTAGAAGCGGTACGAGAAGCTATTTCTTTTTTATCAGAAAATAGATTTTTGATTGTTTGAAAGTTCATAATGAATAGCGATGCGCCTAGTAATGCTGTGATAAAACCAATTTTTTTCATTCAATAATACCTAGAATGTATGCAAGCTAAACGAAGATAAACCTTAAATTGTTTGTACTGCTAGACTTGGATTTTTCTCTTCGTGACCCATCGAATACAGCATATTGACATGTGATTGCAGCGCATCAAAGAAGTTTGCTTTTGCGTTATATACGAGACCAAACTCTTCGGCTGTTTTGGCTACAATGGGCGAGAGTTGTCTGTAATGTACGTGTGAAATAGACGGAAACAAATGGTGTTCGATTTGGTAGTCCAGTCCGCCAACAAACCATGAAAATACCTTTCCTTTGCTCGCAAAATTGGAAGTGGTTTGCAGTTGGTGAACAGCCCACGCATTTTCAATCGTTCCGTGTGCATCTGGGAAAGGTTGGTGAGCGCCTTCCACAACGTGTGCCAACTGGAAAATCGTACTTAAAATCATACCGGCGGTCACGTGCATAGTCATAAAACCAAGAAACCATTGGCCGAAGCTATAGTCTGTAACGAGAAGTGGTAGAGCTAAAATGAATAAAATATATCCGATTTTTGAGATAAACAAAATGCGTAATTCGTTCGCCGGAAATGGTTTTACTACACCTTCTTTGGCCATTTTATTGAATAATCTAATCTCATTGAAATCTTTCCATAAGAAGGAGATTGTCATTAAACTGTAAAGTAGAAAGGCATAAATGTGTTGGAAACGATGAATCGACTTGTATTTGTCTTGAAAAGAAAGACGAAGTAAAAACTTACCAGTGATATCTTCATCTACCTCATGTACGTTGGTAAATGTATGGTGAAGTTTGTTGTGCTGAACTTCCCAGTTGTAGGCGTTTCCACCTAAAAAGTAGATACTTGCGCTGAATAATTTATTCACCCATTTGTGTTTGGAAAAAGAACCGTGAATAGCATCGTGCATCACGCACATACCTACACCAGCAACACCCAAACCCATCAGAAACGTAAGAGACCAAGCCACCCAACCGTTCATGGGGGTTGTCAATAAAAATACAAACGGAACAAAATAGAGAGTTAACATAAATAATCCCTTGAAAATCAATGTGTTGCCTCCGGATTTTTCAAGATTATTTTCTTCGAAATAGGATTCAACGCGGGAACGTAACTCGGCAAAGAAAGCAGCTTGCTGCTTGTTCTGAAATTTGATTTTGTACATAAAGTGGTTTAAGAATAAAAAGAATGAATTTATAGTGATTGTGTAATAGAGGAATCTGAAGTTTTAATAGGTTAAATCTATATTGTCCAATGCAAAATAAGATAAAGCAAATTAATTACTTTCAAGTAACTTTCCTATGAAATTGCTCAGGTATTGACAAAAACGGGTAAGAAAGACCTCTTTATCTAAAAGATTTTACGGTTTTGTATTTTTTGCGAATTCTATTTGGCAAGACTTTGCGTTTAACCAAATAGTTTTTTGTTACGAGTTCTTTTGGCAGATATTAAGAGAAAAAAGAGATTCGTACTTCCTTCCACACGCTCATCTCCACCAAATTTAATTGCCCTTCGTGTAAGTAGACAAATACAAAAACCAACCAAAACAAATAGACTCTCCATTCATTTTGGTTGGTTTTTGTACATATATAAAGACGTAATCTTATCGAAAATCAACAACAACCTTTGGCAGGATCACAGCTTGCCGCTTCGGCTGCGGTTTCGGGCATGGCTTTGGCTTCTTCCATCACTTGCTTAATTGCCTGAACGAAAACCTCTGGCGGTTGTGCGCCACTTATTCCGTATTTATTAGCAAGTATAAAGAACGGAACTCCCGAAACACCCGCCTGTTGGTATTGCTCTATCTCGTTCAAAACAACGCTTTTCAGTGCCTCATTTTGCCAACAAGTAGCTGTTTTCTCTCTGTCCCAGCCGTATTCCTCCAAAATTTTTGCGACTGTTTCAAAATCAGATAAGTCTTCGCCGTTCTCAAAATAGGCTTGAAAAAAACGCTCTTCTAGCGCGTCTTTGAAGTTTTCTTCACCCGCAACTTGTAAAATTTGATGCAAAGGAAGGGTATTCATCACCTTCGGCATTCGGTCAAAGGCAAAAGAAATACCTACTTGTTCTCCTGCCTGCGTTACTTGATCAAAAATCCCAGCAACTTTTGCCTTTTGTCCGAATTTTTTCTCAAAATAGACGTCTCTATCTAAACCTTCCATCGGAATTGTTGGGTCTAATTGAAACGGACGCCATGTAATTTGTACGCTGTTTTCTGGTAATTGTTGAAGCGCCGCTTCCAACCTTTTTTTGCCAATATAACACCAAGGGCAAGCAACATCAGATACAATGTCTATTTGAATGGGTTTTGTCATTTTCTTGTTCAATTTACCGCTGTAACAAAACCATTTCCAATAAAGTTTACCAATCACTTGTATCGCATGATTTGAGTCGTCTATCTATCTAACCCACAAGTTGGGCTGTTGGCTGCCTATTTTACGCAACAAACTACTATATTTAACCCCATTATTCTTCACTAAACATTCATAAAATGAAAAAAATAGGTTTCCTTTTGTTGATAAGTTCGTGGGCGTGGGCTCAGCAGAATGTATCACAAAAAATTACGGTCTCTGATCTCACAAAAGTAACGCAGGTAACAGATGTACTCGTTTCACCTACAAAAAATCAGGCATTTTATCTACTCAAAGGTACAGAAGCACGCCCAGATGCTGCCTTTGAATATGAGTATCGCTCTCACTTATTTACTGTTGATTTGCTATCGCCCAATCCTACTCCTAAGGCCTTGACACGCGGTACGTCGAGTGTCTCCCAAGTTTCACTAACTCCCGATGGGAAATCGGTAATTTTTGTACGTAACCAAGGAGAGAAATCTCAAATCTTCCAAATGCCTCTCGATGGAGGTGAGGCATTCCCGATAACCAAAAGTAAGTACGGGGTATCAAATCCGGTTCTTTCACCTGACGGAAAAAAAATAATCTTCTCTGTGGGAATTTCGATGAAAGACTTACTTTCAGATTCTCTTCTAAACCCAGGGCTTGGCGTACCTGCTTGGTCTTTCGAAAAACCAGGTTTTGCGTCCAATGATTTCCTACGTACGAACAAGGCAGTCAAACCAAATCCAGATGGAACATTGGAAGAAATACGAGCTTTTTTAGCCAAAGATGTGGAAGATAAAAAAGCCAAAGTAATCAACCGGTTGAATTTTCATGGCGAAGCAGACGTAGAGCCAGAACTTCGTTTTTCCCATTTGTTTATTGCGGATTTGAAGGAAAATACGGTTGCTAAACCTTTGACGAGCGGTTTTTGGTCTGTTGGTCAAGCTGTGTGGAGTGCAGACGGGACAAAAATTTATGCCGTTACCGGAAAAGACAAAGACCAACATCCTGACAGAGAACAAGAATCTGTTATTCTTGAAATAAATCCGCTGACGGGTGCGCAACACATCTTGATTGAAGAAACAGGAAAGAGTTTTTATCGC
>JBKBRQ010000019.1:21448-22483 GCA_046292055.1 Spirosomataceae bacterium
TAAAACTGATGGCTCAGACCGGAAAGTAATCAATTTTGACCGAGTTCCTTCTAATATGGAGTGGAGTGCTGACAGCCAGATTTTGTATTTTACGGCACAGTCGAACGGTGGAGTTCCGTTGTTCAAATGGACGGCTAAAACGGGTAAAATAGATAGAATCACAGACTTTGAGTCTGGAATTACTTCTTTTGCACTAGCTGGAAATCAGGTTGTTTTTGCCAAAACGGAAGTGAAAAACCCATCAGAATTATATATTTCTGATTTGGCTGTAAAACAAGCACGACAATTGACTACACATAACGCAGCTTGGTTGGCTGGAAAATCGTTGAGTTATCCTGAAAAACGCACGTATAAAAATTCGCTTGGTCAAGACGTAGAATATTGGATCATGCCACCAGCGCAGCGCGAATCGGGAAAAAAATATCCTTTGTTATTGCAATTACACGGTGGTCCAACGGCGATGTGGGGGCCTGGCGAGTTTTCGATGTGGCATGAATTTCAGTTTTTCTGTGCACAAGGCTACGGAGTTGTTTATCCAAATCCACGCGGTTCAGGTGGGTATGGAAAAGAGTTCCAGTTTGCGAATTACAGAGATTGGGGAACAGGGCCACAAGAAGATGCACTTGCAGCAGCATCGGCAGCAGCCAAAGAAAGTTGGGCAGATACAGCGCGGCAAGTCATCACGGGTGGTTCGTATGCGGGTTATTTGACAGCTTGGATTGTCGCGCACGACCATCGTTTCAAAGCTGCTTTTGCGCAAAGGGGAGTATATGAATTGGCTACATTTATGGGAGAAGCGAATGCTTGGCGACTAGCACCTAATTATTTTGGATTGCCTTGGGAAGACGAAGCTGTTACGAAAATGAAAGCCAATTCGCCTTATACATTCGTGGATAAAATAAAAACGCCTTTGTTAATCAAACACGGAGAAAACGATTTACGGACGGGCGTTTCGCAGTCGGAAATGATGTTTAGAAGTTTAAAATATTTGAACAAAGAGGTAGAATATGTTCGTATGCCCGGTGGAACGCACGA
>JBKBRQ010000001.1:0-90041 GCA_046292055.1 Spirosomataceae bacterium
GGTTTACGGTACGGGTTACTGATAAGTATAGATTCACAACTTTTCTTGGAAGTCTCTTCGCTAACTCGTTTCTGCCTTGCGGCTTCTTCTCAAAGGCACTATTCCGTCAGTACCTGCCAACCACGAATCTCCGTCATTGTGTTTCCCTATTAGTAAGTTCAGGAATATTAACCTGATGTGCATTAAATCTTCGCTTTCGCTAAACCCTTAGCCCCCGACTAACCCTCAGTTGATTAGCATAGCTGAGGAAACCTTGACTTTTCGGCGTGCGGGTTTCTCGCCCGCATTATCGTTACTCATCCCTACATTTGCTTTTCTCATCGCTCCAGTAAGCCTTGTCGACTATCCTTCGCTGCAATGAGAATGCTCCCCTACCAGTATGTATATAATACATAATCCAAAGCTTCGGTACTATACTTGATGCCCGTTTATTATCGATGCCCGCCTCGCTCGACCAGTGAGCTGTTACGCACTCTTTAAATGAATAGCTGCTTCCAAGCTAACATCCTGGCTGTCTCTGCAATCAGACCTCCTTTGTTCAACTTAGTATAGATTTTGGGACCTTAACTGTTGGTCTGGGTTCTTTCCCTCTCGGACCGTGACCTTAGCACCCCGGCCCTCACTGCCGTGTATATTTCATGCCATTCAGAGTTCATCAGGATTTGGTAGGATTTGACTCCCCCTAGTCCTATTGGTAGCTTTACCTGCATGAAACTCAACCACGACGCTGTTCCTAAAAACATTTCGGGGAGTACGAGCTATTTCCCAGTTTGATTAGCCTTTCACCCCTACCCACAGCTCATCGAAATACTTTTCAACGTAAACTCGTTCGGTCCTCCAGTGTGTGTTACCACACCTTCAACCTGGCCATGGGTAGATCACAAGGTTTCGCGTCTACTCCCACTGACTAAACGCCCTATTAAGACTCGCTTTCGCTCCGACTCCGGTTCTGTAAACCTTAATCTTGCCAGTAAGAGTAACTCGTAGGGTCATTATGCAAAAGGCACGCCGTCACAGAATCGCTCTGCTCCGACCGCTTGTAAGTGTATGGTTTCAGGGTCTTTTCACCCCCCTGCTCGGGGTACTTTTCACCTTTCCTTCACAGTACTCGTTCACTATCGGTATCTTGTTAGTATTTAGCCTTACCGGATGGTGCCGGCAGTTTCAAAGGGGATTTCTCCAGTCCCCCCCTACTCAGGATACAGCTACGTCTAAAGATTGTACTAATACAGGGCTATCACCTTCTTTGGCAGACCTTCCCAAGTCTTTCTTATTCCTCTTTATTCTAAAAAGCTGTCCTACAACCCCAGTATTGCCGTAACAACTCTGGTTTGGGCTTCTCCGTGTTCGCTCGCCACTACTTACGGAATCACTTTTGTTTTCTTTTCCTCCGGGTACTTAGATGTTTCAGTTCTCCGGGTTTGCTCCAAATTAATGGTAATAGTTCTTCAAACTATTGGGTTGCCCCATTCGGAAATCTACGGATCTACAATTTTGTGCATCTCCCCGTAGCTTATCGCAGCTTAACACGTCCTTCATCGCCTACAAGATCCAAGGCATCCCCCATACACCCTTAATTCGCTTTCTCAAACTGTATTAATAATGTCTAATTTTTGCTTACTCGTTTCTCTATCTTTCACAATATGTCAATGAACTCTTTTATTATTTGTCTAAATATATACTTAACATACATACTAAACACATAACAAGGACGATATACCTCTTTAGATCTATCGTTATACTTACTCTCGTGGAGAATAACGGATTCGAACCGTTGACCCCCTGCGTGCAAGGCAGGTGCTCTAGCCAGCTGAGCTAATCCCCCAATTCTTCCCCTACACAAACCTCCCAATATACTCGGTGGGCCTGCGTGGACTCGAACCACGGACCTCTACATTATCAGTGTAGCGCTCTAACCACCTGAGCTACAAGCCCAAATTCAATATCTTTTGAGTATGATAGAAATATATAACCATTATAACTTTCTCCAGAAAGGAGGTGTTCCAGCCACACCTTCCGGTACGGCTACCTTGTTACGACTTAGCCCCAATTACCTGTTCTACCCTAACTGGCGATTCTAAAACCAGCTTTAGGTCTACCAGACTTTCATGGCTTGACGGGCGGTGTGTACAAGGTCCGGGAACGTATTCACCGGATCATAGCTGATACCCGATTACTAGCGATTCCAGCTTCATAGGGTCGAGTTGCAGACCCCAATCCGAACTGAGAACGGCTTTCAAGATTGGCATTGTGTTACCACATAGCGACCTGCTGTACCGTCCATTGTAGCACGTGTGTTGCCCTAGGCGTAAGGGCCATGATGACTTGACGTCGTCCCCTCCTTCCTCTCTACTTGCGTAGGCAGTCTTGTTAGAGTTCCCAGCATTACCTGATGGCAACTAACAACAGGGGTTGCGCTCGTTGCGGGACTTAACCCAACACCTCACGGCACGAACTGACGACGGCCATGCAGCACCTTGTTTCGTGTCCCGAAGGACTGTCCTATCTCTAAAACATTCACTCACATTCTAGCCTAGGTAAGGTTCCTCGCGTATCATCGAATTAAACCACATGCTCCACCGCTTGTGCGGACCCCCGTCAATTCCTTTGAGTTTCACCGTTGCCGGCGTACTCCCCAGGTGGATTACTTAACGATTTCTCTGTACCACTGACATGAATGCCAACAGTTAGTTATCATCGTTTACAGCGTGGACTACCAGGGTATCTAATCCTGTTTGATACCCACACTTTCGTGCATCAGCGTCAGTTGTGACTTAGTAACCTGCCTTCGCAATTGGTGTTCTGGATAATATCTATGCATTTCACCGCTACACTATCCATTCCAGCTACCTCAATCACACTCAAGTCTACCAGTATCAATGGCACTGCAATCGTTGAGCGACCGTCTTTCACCACTGACTTAATAAACCGCCTACGCACCCTTTAAACCCAATAAATCCGGACAACGCTTGCACCCTCCGTATTACCGCGGCTGCTGGCACGGAGTTAGCCGGTGCTTATTCATATAGTACCGTCAACTTACCTCGCAAGGTCTATTTCTTCCTATATAAAAGCAGTTTACAACGCATAACGCCTTCATCCTGCACGCGGCATGGCTGGGTCAGAGTTGCCTCCATTGCCCAATATTCCCTACTGCTGCCTCCCGTAGGAGTCTGGCCCGTATCTCAGTGCCAGTGTGGGGGTTACTCCTCTCAGAGCCCCTAAGGATCGTCGCCTTGGTGTGCCGTTACCACACCAACTAGCTAATCCTGCGCATGCCCATCTGTATCCGATAAATCTTTCACTGAAAATTGATGCCAACCCTCAGTGGTATGCGGTATTAATCCGAGTTTCCTCGGGCTATCCCCCAGATACAGGCAGGTTGCATACGTGTTACGCACCCGTGCGCCGGTCCTATTGCTAGGCCCTCGACTTGCATGTATTAAGCCTGCCGCTAGCGTTCATCCTGAGCCAGGATCAAACTCTCCATAGTAATCTCTCTATGTAAGGTCCTGACGTTTGTCTCGCTTATACTCCCAACAAGTTAATGAACTTTATCCGTCCAGTTAGTTACCCAACCTTCCAGCTCGCTAAAACCAATCAATTCAAATTCCTTAAACCAATCAATCCCTTCCTCTTAATTCCCCCTCGACTACTTGACGTCGAACCGGAGTGCAAAGTTAAAAGCTTTATTTTTAAAAACCAAAACTTTTTTAAAATATTTTTTTTTTTTTTAAACCTTTCTTAGAACCATTCGTTATTAGCAAAACCGTAACAACTAACCTCCTAAACCCCTCTCGACTACTTGACGCCGAATCGGAGTGCAAAGGTAATAGAAAAAATTAACAAAACAAATTTTTATTTGAAAAAAAATCAAAATTTAGAAAAAATATCCAAATCCCTACCATCCCCCTCAAACAACCCCAGCCCTACTACCCGAACCGGAGTGCAAAACTAATACATCAATCCCCAATATCCAAATCAATACCAAAACTATTTAATATACCATAAATACACAATCAACTCATAACCAAATACTTCCATAAAATCCACCACAAAAATACACCAAATAATTATAACAAAACCCCAAATAATTATACGAAAAAATACTAATCCCATCGTATGGAGCCAGTTTGAGTTAAATTTATAATCGATGTTCCATTCGTTTGAGCCCCTTTTTCTATTCTCTTTACGAAATATGCCTTATTTGATCCATCTAATATAATTTTCGTATGTGTTGGGCATATAACTCTACTATTATTTGAAATCATACATACATCAACATCTCCCGTACTATATATATATCGTGGATTAGCAATCCAATTTAATTTTATAGACTTTCCATTTAACTTTACTTTCACAACAGCATTTGTTGAGTCCTGTATTGTTACCATTTCAAACTTTCTAATTCCCTGGGTAATAAAATAGTTTTTTAATGTAAAGTCATACGTTGCCTTGTCATTGATTATTTGACTGTTCGATATGAATACTGCAAACTTCCCCTGAATGATTGAAATGCCGGCGGATTTGGAAAGAGGGTGTATTCTTGCCATTTCTTGTTTTGACTTGATAATATCATCGTATATATTATAAATACAAAAAAAACAAAAGGTAGAAATAGCCATTTTGAGCAGGTTAAAAGTCGGCTCATAGAAAAATCGAACAAACAAGACGATACAACCATACAACATTGCACATTCAAGAAAATCAATTTGGTGGTTTTCGGATACAGACCAAGGTAAGTGTGCTATCCATATATTTACCTCATTTAAGAAAGTAACCAATTGACTAAGCAAAAAACTTAGCAAAGAAGTCACCCATGTAAATGGGAGAGAGGCGAATAAAATTACGGCGAGAGCTAAGACTATTACGAATGTTGCACATACCGAAACAATTGGATTAGCAAGGAAGAAGTATGTTGGGAATTGATGAAAATAAAAAAGACTCAATGGAAATGTAATAAGTTGCGCTGAAAACCCTACTGCTGTTATATCCCAAAGTGACTTTATAATTGGGTTTTGTGGATTCCATAGGTTGGACCAAAGTGGGTTTATGGTAAGAATTCCATACACAGCTAAAAATGAAAGTTGAAAACCTAAGTCTACCAACCAACCTGGAGAAATAACCAAAAGTAAAAGAGCTGTTGAAAACAAGGCTGCTTTGGATGAACTAGATCTATGGAAGAGGCTCGCACACTGTACGATGATAAACATTGTGGTTGCTCTTACAACGGAAGGGGAAAGGCCTGTAAAACATGCGAAGGAAATTAAAACTAACAAGATGATAATGACCTTTCCTTTCCGCCATTTATGAGAGATAAGCGAGAATACAATATTCAGGATATAAGTAGATATCATATATATAATGCCTACATGCATTCCTGATACTGCCAAGATATGAACTGCACCCGTGTTAGAATATACCTGAGCGAGTTCTTTATCTATGTCGTCACGTATTCCTGTAACCATTGCTTGCACAACAGCTGCAGCCGCCTGATTATCCAAGTTTTCTTGAAATATGTTACCGATACTATGGGCATATTTTTTAAAAAAGAGCTTTATATTAAATGTAGGAGAGATGGCGACGGGTAAGACTTGCCCAGTTTGCAGAAATTGTTGGTAGAAAATCGCTTTGCTTTTCAAATAAGCTTGGTAATCGAACTGATTGGGATTTTTAGGTTTTTCTATATGAACAGGTATATTATTTATAAGATAAGTAGCGCCAAGTTGGGGTATCAAAGTATCTTTTTTAGTAAAATAGACTAGTAAAGTATAGTTGACATTCTCCCAATTAGTGGAATCAACTTTTTGAAGAATCACTTTGGCAATGGATTTGTACGAGTTTTGTTTTGAGATAGGGGGTTCTATGATTTGAACAACATACCCATTTTCAGGAATTGGGGGTAATGAATTATTCAAATATGTCGTTCTTTCAAACCCAAATAAAAAACAGAGGCTGCAAATCAGTATACCTTTGATTGGGGGGGATAAAACATGTAGGATAAAAAAAGAAACGAACAACAAACCAAAGGAAACATAAGGCCAATAAAAATAGTCACTAACTATATAATGGCGTAGGGAAAGTCCTAGAATGTAGAATAAGAGAAGACGCGGTATTATCGCCTTCGGTAAGGTTTGTGATTTCATGGCTCTAGTAAATTAGAGCATAAATATACTTGGTAACCCTAGAAAACCAAGGGTTACCAGACTAAAATCAATATGATTCTTTTTGATTGGGAAAGTCAGCGTCTTTCACATCCTTAATATATTGTTGAAAAGCGTTGAGAGAGATATGATACAAATCTGCGTATCTTCTCAGAAATCGGGGAGAGAAATTATTGTTTATTCCTAGCATGTCGTGCATGACAAGAATTTGACCATCGCACGCATTACCTGCACCGATGCCGATAGTTGGGATTTCGAGTTCGTTAGTTACTTGCTCAGCGAGCTTCGCTGGGATTTTTTCAAGCACAATAGAGAAACATCCCAACTCCTGCAAGAGTTTTGCATTTTGTAGTAGATGTTCAGCCTCTTGTTCTTCTTTTGCTCGTACAGAGTAAGTACCAAATTTATAAATTGACTGAGGCGTGAGACCTAAGTGTCCCATTACAGGAATTCCAGCACTCAAGATTCTTTGTACAGACTCTTTGATTTCAGCCCCACCTTCAAGTTTAATAGCATGAGCTCCAGATTCTTTCATAATTCGGATGGCTGAGCGAAGCGCTTCTTCTGAATTACCCTGATACGAACCAAACGGAAGATCTACTACTACCAATGACCTTTTAACAGCGCGAATTACAGATTGAGCATGATAAATCATTTGGTCAAGCGTAATTGGGAGTGTTGTTTCGTGACCAGCCATTACATTAGAGGCTGAATCTCCGACGAGAATTAATTCAATTCCAGCTTCGTCCAGAATTCTTGCCATGGAAAAATCGTAGGCCGTCAGGCAGGCAATTTTTTCTTTTTTCTTTTTAAGAGCTTGAAGCGTGTGCGTTGTCACGCGTTTAATTTCTGAGTGCACAGACATACTTTATTTATTTATTTTTTGACAACCAATTTTCTGGATTTTGTCTATCGAATTGGTGCCATATTTGAAAATTTATTTCACTTACATTTTCACGTTGACCAGCCTTACCAATCTCTGTTTTTTCAGCGACTACCTCACCAACACGAATAGACACTTCATCTAAATTTGCATACACTGTATAGTATTCGTCGTGTTGAATAGCTACCACCTTACCCAATCCTGGAATTTCGGAAATATCTAGTACTTTGCCTTTGTAGACAGCGGTGACAGAGGCATTGGGAAATGTTTGAATATCAACTCCATTGTTATCTATTTTGACACCTGGAAGAACCGGGTGGTTTTTTATCCCAAATTTATCAGAGATAAAACCTGATGAAACGGGCCAAGGAAGTCTATTTTTGAGTGAAGCAAACCCCACATTTGTTGTTGATAACTTCTTTCCTTTCTCATTCTTTGGCAAAGCATTTATTTTGCTTGTAGCTGTCTTACTTTTCGACTTTGCTATTTCTTTAGACACGATTGAAGAAATCAAATTATCTAATTTTCTAATTGATTGATTGGTTTGCGCAATTTCTTTTCTGAGCACTTCCTCTTGTTGTCCCAAAGAATAAATTAGCTTTTCTTTTTCAACAAGTAAACTTCGCAGGGTTTCATATTCTTTTTGTGTATTTAGAAGAATGTTTTTTTTGTCTCGTTTTTTTTGAAAAGTGACTAGTTTCTTTTCGTTTAACTGATTCGCTACTTTTTGAATACCTACGAGCTGCTGTTTTCTATTTTCTGTGTATTGTTGAAGGTACTTGTATCTGATATACATTTCCTGAAAAGAGCGAGAGGAGAATAAAAATGTAAGTTGATTCATTTGCCCACTAGCCTTTCCAGCAAGGTAAATCATCTCAGCATATTCTTTGCGTAAGTCTTGAAGCTTTTGGTTTAGTTTTATCGTCTGTTGTGTAATTTCTTTAAGTTCGGTATCTAGGAGTGAAATTTCTATTTCAAGTAGTTTAATCAAACCTTCTTGATTTTCGATTTGAACAATAACCGACTTTAATTCTCGGCTAGATACTTTTTTTTGTGTTTGTGTATTTGAAAGGATTTTTTGAGTTTGATCAACTTTCATTTGAAACGCTTTCTTTTCTCTTTCCAGCTTACTTCTAGATACGCCACCCTTTTGTCCGTACAAATTGGAGAAAACAAAGAGAAGTAAAGAGGTTATTAAAAATAGAGAGTTAGTTCGCGAGTTCATATACTGATTCATCCACTTTGTATCAAGGATTTGTAATTGATTTTTCTGTGTAGCTTTTGGGTATCGAGAAAGGGAAGCTTAAATTTCTCGTTAAAAACTCTACTTTTTGAAGTTCAATGCTCACTTTTGCGGTATTTGAGTTAGAAATTAGATTATCTATAGATACCTCAATTTTCAAAGGCATACTATTGGAGCCGAAAGAAGTGAGATCATTGTAGTTAATTGTCATTTTCTCGCCCGAAAGCTCTTCGTAAGCAATAACCTTGGTTAATTTTTTTGACAATTGGTCAATTGCTGATTCTATCAAAAGAGAGTTTTCTTTTTGTTTAAGAAAATAAAAACCTCCTGTTTCCTCCACGTGTGTTTCTTCGTTTTGGGGTGAAAACAAATTACCAATTAGGAGAGATTGAATACGTGGATAGTCAAGCTTAAACCCAAACTGACGACTCAGGGTTTCAAAATCAAATTGATAGTAATTCTTATTTAACCGATCGATAAAGAAAATAGAATCTTGTCGGATGATACCACGAGCGGCCTCAAGACCTACAGAAACAGAAATCCAAATGATACTATCTTTTCTAATTTGGATTGTAGCTGGAAAGTTTTGCGAAATTTTATCTGAATTAAAGTTGACTTTTGTCCGAATCTTGAGTGATTCAAAGTCAGTATTTCTTACATCAACATTTACTTTTTTGGTAGGGGTAAGGGGAGGAGATACAGTATTGTTTCCTTTATTTTCATTTACTTGAACGGAGTCCACAACTGGCTTTGCCGTGTTGGTTGCAAATACTTCTGACTTTTTAAGTTGGTGTCTCTTGCAAGAAACAAGTAAAAGTGTGCTTATGAAAAAGAGAAATAAAGTTGTTTTTTGTATCATTATAATATATATACATTATCAGTTGGAATAAACATACTGCAAAGCTATCCTGAAATGTGTTTAACCCAAATTGAATTTTGAATTAGTTTTGATGTTGGTTAATTCGATTTAGAAACTTTTCTTTTTCAAATTCAAGAGAAAGAGCATTTTTCCAAACACGGATTGCTTTCTCTTTTTGGTTTAATTTAACCAGACAATCGCCAAGTAATAAAGCGGATTCTGCTTGATTTTTTGTTTGACTTGAAGGAATGTCAACAGCTATTTCAGCTGCCTCAATTGCATTTTGCCAATCCTCTTTTAAAACGAATCCTTGTGCTAGTCTTAACCAAAATAAAGATTGAGAAGGAAACAAAGAAGTGGCATTTTCGGCATTTTTTATTAACTCATCTATTTGCTTTAATTGATAATTTGCTTCAATTAAATTATCCCAACCGTCAAAAGAGGTTTCATCTAGTTGTATAAGCTTTGACGACCACCTTTCTGTTTCCTGCCATCTTTGTACAAATCTGTTCAATTTAACTAGGACAGAGATACCAGAAAGATTTAATTCGTCTTTTGCTCGGTTATTGATTGAATTGAGGAGTAAATGAGCATTATCCATGGACACTTGCTTCTCATCCAAAACCTGATGTAGTATAGTGACGAAAGGCTCTAACCTCACTTCTTCATTAGCTATTGATCGAATACATATTTGAAGACACTCCTCTTTCAAACCCTGTCTATATTTGGATGTAGCTAATTGAGCAAGATAATCGGCGTTGAAAGGTTTTTTTTGGAGTAAACCCACCAGTATTTTTTCGACTTCTGTCCATTTTTTTTGTTCCATGAAGACTTGAACTTTTTTCAATTCGAAATCTTCATTTGGTTTTTCAGTCCCTGATGACATATCATTTCCCTTCAAGACCTCCTCTACCTTATTCATTTGGAGGAGTATTCTTTGTTTCTTCTTAGCTAACTCTTCCGATATTCCTCCACTTCTTTCAAGCGATTCTACGAAAACTAGAGCCATTTCCCATTTCCCTTGATTGGAAGTTAGTTCAATCAACTTTTCTAGGGATTCTACATTTTGAGGGGAGAAAGACAATACCTTTTCCAACATACTTTGTGCACCACTCAAATTCCCTAATTTCTCGTATTCTTTAGCTAGTTCTCTATAACCATATTGATTTTCCGGGTTATTCTCAATAGACTGTTCAAAAAAGAGTACCGCTTGTTTGGAGCTATCCATGGCAGAATAGCACTTTGCAATCATGAATAAAGATGTATTGGAAGATTGAATCAGAGAAGGCTCTATTTTTTTAAAGAGCTCAATAGCTTTTTTATAATCTTCGATAAAGTAGGCTTTCATTCCATCAATGAGCAAACGTTGGGCTTCTACATCGGCCTCCTTGTTTTCAGTTGAAGATACATCAGAAACAACTTGTTTTCTTTTTTGAGCAAAAGAGGTTTGGAATGAGCAAACAGAAACGATGGCTAGTAACCAAAGTGTACGAAGCAATTGACTTCTCATTTTATCATTTGAATCAATTTGAAAATATTTTTTTGAATCTCAATATCAGGGAAAAACGGATAAATTTGAGTGTGTGTTTCAGGGTTTAATGCATACGCAATTTCCAAGTTCGACACAGCCTCCTTCATTCTACCTAATTTGAGTAAATATACTGTTGTGCGGTAGTAAAGGTCAGCATCGTTTGGAACTTCAAGAAGGGCATCTTCCATGATATGCAAAGCTGTTTCGTACTCATGCTCCTCATAGTATACCATAGACCAATTGAGCCAATAATCCACCACTGTGGGGGAGAGTTCAATTGCTTTTCTGTATGCCTCTGAGCTAGCTTCCATATGTCCTAAATTTGCTTCCGCTTCTGCTAGTAGTTCAAAATACGAATCCTCTGTGTCATTGAGTGCAATTGCTTTTTTCACAAAATGAATGGCTTCTGACCACTTTCCTTGTTCAAACATAACACTTGCGAGTCCATACCAAGCTTCGTACCACTCTGAAGTAATTTCAGTCGCTTGTAAGTAATATTTACGTGCTTCGCTCCAAAGCTCAAGTTTTTCATTGGCTGCTGCCACGTGGGTCAATGTATTAGGGCTATTTTTATCTACTTTAAGTGTCTCTTTGTAATAATACAACGCATCCTCGTATTTTTCTAGGTTCATATATGCATGCCCAAGATGAAACATGGCACCTACGTGATTTTCATCAATTGCTAGTACATATTGGTATGCATCAATTGCTTCCTCATGTCTATTTTCCATTGCGTAGGTTTGTCCTAGATGAAACCAAGCATACGAAGAGTACGGATTTTTATCGATTAGACTATTCAAGAAGTCAATTACAGTCTGCGCCGGTTCATCAATCAAAGCGAAGCAATACATGATTTCAGAAAAAACAAACGGATTTTCTAGACCTTCACTCATTGCGAGTTTGTAACAATCAAGTGCCTTGTGCGTTTTACCCCAACTTTGGTATGCTTCACCTAGGTGAAAATAGACAAAGCTTTTATCATCAGCGGTTGGGAGAATATCTTCAAAAGCACGAATGGCCTCCGCATATTTTCCTTCTAAGCTGAGAATGACTGCACTGAGTATTGTTAATTCAGGATCATTCGGAAAAAAAAGGAATCCTCTTTCAATCAAGTCTGCGGCTAATTCAAGCTGGCTATTCGCCATGTGCAATTGAATTTGAATAATGAGTAAGACCAATGAGTTCGGGTAGATAGACAATCCAATTTTGCATGCATTCGCTGCTTTAATTACATCGCCATTATTGAAGTAATAGTCTACCGCGACTTCTACGGTTTCTTCGTCCAGAAATTCTATTTTTTTCTCTTTAACTAACTGTTCGAATTTTTCCACAAATTCTTGCAATTGACCAGCGTTTAGTCCACCGTCTGTATCATTTGTGTTAGGGGTCATAAGTCGTTTCTTTAATGATACTCTAATCCGTACCGTACTTTTGATATTGATTCAATGTAATCAATATTCATTAATTTTCAAATTTTGGTTCAGTTAGATATTGGTTTTTAAGGTATTGAGTAATTCGTTGTAATGTCTTATCTATCGGAGTAAATTCAAACCCTTCATTCATCTCATTTTTAATTTTATCGTTAGGATAGACCATTGCAAGTCGGGCTGATTGTGCAGTTTCCTTGGTAACTAGCGGAGCTGATTGCGTAATGAATGCGCGTACAGATTCTAACCTCCAAAGAATTTCTAATAGCCAGCCTTTTAATATAACAGAAGGTGCTTTTTTTCCAAAATGGGCTGCAATTTTACCAAAGAACTCATTATAAGTAATTCTACCTGCATTGACAATATATCGTTCTCCTGCAACATCTGAAAACATCATCCTTTCGGTAATTATCGCTACATCTTCTACATCAACGTAATTAATTGACCCTTCCGTCAAGAATTTATTTTCGTCGAATACATATTTGAATAACTGCGTACTACTTTGTGTCCAGTCACCTTCTCCGAGAATAATTGTTGGATTTAGTATTACCACAGGGAGCCCCTCCGCATGTGCTCGCCAAACTTCACATTCTGCTTGGAATTTGCTTATTGCGTAATGAGAATTCAACGGGGAGTCTTCCCACTTCTGATTTTCAGTAATAGGATTTCCTGACATGACCTCCGCAGTAGACGGCCTTCCTAATGCTGCAATCGAGCTTACAAAAACTAATTTTTTAATTGATGCATGTCGAAGCGCACAGTTCACAACATTTGCTGTACCCTCTACATTCACCTTATACATTTGTGCTCTATTTTTAGGAGAGAATGAAACAATTGCTGCCGCATGAATTATGTAATCCATTCCTTCCATGGCATTCTCAAGAGATGACACATCTAGGATATCACCTTCAACTAAATGAATATTTTTACTGATATTTTCAATTTTGTGCCAATTACTTTCCGGACGAACCAAACAATAAACATCCATTTTCTTTTGAATTAGATGTTTTGCTACTGCTCCACCGACAAGACCTGTAGCACCGGTTATGAGTACTTTCATAAATACCTTCTTTGTTTTTCTACAAACTTAGTTTACTTCTCATTCAAATCTATTACACATCCCTGATAAATTAAACGGGAAAGGCTCTGAATGTTTATTAAAAACTTTGTTAATTCGCACACAAATAACACCTAAACCTATCTGATGAAACACCATTTACCTTCCATTGTATTGGAAGATACCCCGTATTATGTTCATACATCTGGCCGCTTTTATGCAGCCACAGATGGGGCAGCCGTTGATGTATTTACTCAATTTCATTTAGAAAAGACTTTCGATACCTTGATTGTTCGATTTGACTGTAGAGATAATCCGTTTATTTCTTTTAATCGAATGACAGAAACCAACGATGATTTATACAACCAAGAAGTATTTGAGGTTTTTATAGCGGCTGGAGAGGAAGACCCTACTGATTATTTGGAGATAGAAATTAATCCGAATAACGCCCTTTGGGTAGGGTGGGTACATAACCCTTCTTTAGGACTAGGACCAGAGCCTAATACACTTCGTATGGTTAGTAAAGATGAGATTTCAATTCAGCATAAAGTAATTCGCGAAGCATCAAGTTGGTCTGGAGAGTTACAAATTCCTTTAGCTATGATTACGGACCGTGTGGATGAAAAACATTTCCGTATAAACTTTTACAGGATTGTGGCAAAGGAGCAACCCTCGAGCAATCAATGGATTTGTACAGAAGAAAATGCCTACTTTCTTTGCTGGAGTCCAACGATGAGTGGGCAAGCACCTGCATTTCACCGACCCACTCACTTTGGTCACCTTCAGCTTTAATTTTTGATTCTTGGTTTCCAAGCAATTTCCTCTGACCCTGTTTCTTGGGTTATTTTTCTGGAAAGCATGAATAGGAAATCAGAAAGTCTATTCACATACGGAATGATGAGGGGGTGTACTTCCTCAAATTTCTTTAGACGAATAATTTGTCTTTCTGCTCGGCGACAAACCGTTCTAGCCACGTGTGCGTAGGACACTGCGAGATGGCCCCCTGGTAAAACAAACGCTCTGAGTGGCGGGATATCCTTTTCCATTTCATCCATCCATGTTTCTAGGATAGAAATATCTGAATCATTCAAATCTGGAATAGCTTTTTTTCTCAGCTCTACTTCCGAGGCAAGCTCAGCACCGATGGTAAACAATCTATCTTGAATTTCCTTGAGTTTCTCTTTTCTTTGTTCGTTTTCAGGTAAATCCCCTAGTACACCAATCCAAGCATTTAGTTCGTCGATTGTCCCGTAGGCTTCAATTTTAACTTCCCCTTTTCCAATCCGGGAACCGCCCACTAGGCTTGTAGTTCCTGTATCACCTGTTTTTGTATATATTTTCATTTTCAATGTATTTACTATCCAAAGATAAACATCTTCTTTCTTTAAATGTTTTTTGGGGTAAGTCTGTGTTTCAAATGAAACACAAGTATTTTAAAAAAAATATACAACGTGATGCTTGCTGACCTAAATTTGCATCCTCAATCATCCGTTTGGGCTTATTGAGATTCACCACTCAATTTTTAATTTGATACAAATGATTACGATATTTTTTAGATTTTGGCGGAAAGCATCTGTTGCATTACTGATGGGAGTTTTACTATTTTCTTACACAGAATTACCTGAGTCAGTAGCCGTTTTATATGATAATTTAGGTAAGCCAAGCGCTTTTTTAGATAAGAGTACATTCTTTTACGGAGCTACCTTTCTGTTCATCTTTTTTAACTTGTTACTTGGTTTGCTTCGTAACCAACTGGTCAAAATTGATTTTAACAAGGTGAACCCGTTAAGTATCTGGGCAAAGGAAAAAGAACAATTGGCTGATGTACTAGCTGGCTGGTCTGAGGCATTTAATGCGTTGATTAATACCTATCTTGTTTTTGTGCTTATGGGGTTAAAAAATATCAATTCAGATACGGAACAAAACTTGACGATAAACATGAATTGGATATTAATCATTGGTGCTGTTATTCTACTTATCCTTATTTTCTTTCTTCCCCTTCGTTTGCTTTATACAAACCCTAGAATCAGAAATTGAGTATGTCAAAAGAAGTGCCGGCAATATCTCTGGACGACTATTTATACGATTTACCTGACGATAGAATTGCCCGTTATGCCATTGAGCCCCGCGACTCATCTAAGTTATTAATCTATCAAAATGGAGAGATTCGTTCTTCCCAATTTTCTAATTTAGCAACTCATTTACCTCCGCATAGCTTTTTAGTTTTCAATAATACGAAAGTCATTCCTGCTCGTTTGCATTTCCAAAAGGAGACAGGAGCACATATTGAGATATTCCTTTTGCAACCTCATGCACCTTCAACCGTGATTTCAACGGTGATGGAAGCAGAAACTTCCTGCCAATGGAATTGCATGATTGGCAATAAAAAGAAATGGAAAGGGGAGACGTTGGTTCACACTTTTCAACGTGACGAAGAAACCATTGAAATAACTGCGAAGCTCCTAGATACAGAAACAAACTTAGTAGAATTTACGTGGAAAGCATCCAAACCTGTCCGGTTTGCTGAGTTGGTGCAATTATTTGGTGAAATTCCCTTACCTCCTTATTTGGGTAGAGAGGCAGAAGAAGGTGATGTTGTTTCGTACCAAACGGTATATTCTAAATACGATGGTGCAGTTGCCGCCCCAACAGCTGGATTACATTTTACAGAAGGTGTTTTTGATAATTTAGCAAACAAAAAAATCCCTACCGGTTTTCTAACTTTGCATGTAGGCGCGGGAACATTTCAACCCATTAAGGCTCTAAATGTAATTGAACACAAGATGCACAACGAACAAATGGTTTTTACCCTTGAGTTTATTGAGCAACTTCTTCAAAACCTCGCATGCGTAGTTCCTGTTGGTACAACCTCCATGCGCTCACTCGAAAGTCTTTATTGGTATGGCGTACTACTTCATCGTCATTTCGCACAGGAGCAAATAGATTCAGCTATACCTTCCTTTTTTATTGAAAAGCTGGTCGCATTTGATTCCAGTTTGGTTACAATTTCAGCGGAAGAATCTATTCGGACAATCGTAAAGTACATGCGTGAGTACCAAGTACAAACGCTAGTAGGACATACCGAAATTTTTATTTTTCCTGGGTACCAATTTGCAATTTGCAAAGGAATCATCACGAATTTTCATCAGCCAGGCTCTACGCTCATCTTACTTATTGCAGCGGCGATTGGAGAAGATTGGAAGAGAGTGTACGATTATGCTTTACAAAATGAATATCGCTTTTTAAGCTTTGGCGATTCTTCTTTACTCTGGATTCAGAATCAGGACGCATAAATATTTTCAAATTTACTATCGATGCCTGCGTCCGGAAGAATCTGTTTTAGATGATGCTTCAGGTGTTCCACATAATCTTTCATAATAAACTCCAAAGTGTAAGGACCTTTTCCGTCAATCATGATTTCATGATGCAATCTGTTGGGCATTGTATATTTTATAATGTGTGCTAGGTGCATATTGGCAAGTTCCCACAGCATGATAAGTTCGTTCCAATCTGCATAGCAATACCTTTGTGCAGTGACCCAATAGTCTTGGTTATAAGCAACAAATGAAAGTTGAGGGTTTTCCATTAATCGAACAAACTTTTGCTGGTTGTTCCCCGCAGAGTCAATCAAATGACCTATAATTTCCTTCTTTGACCACTTACCTTGTTTCTCTTTTCTGGATGCTTCTTTATCTGAAATTGCTTTCATCAGTCTGGCTGCATGTGCCACTGTTTCTTGAAGATGCCTCGCTGTTTCTTCCATTTTATTTAGATTCTTTGGTTTATAAATCCTTTCTAAGTTAGGAAAAAAAGCAAGGTTAAACAAGTTCTTATCTGTTCCCTAAACCTGCAATCACACGATTATTTTGAAATTTCAGTTCTGAAAACAGCCACTTCGTAACATGTATATATTGCCTTACTTGAGTCTGGCTAGGTAAATTGGACGCAAAACTTCTCCAAACAACCTCGTTACTAGATACATCTAAAAGTTGAAACACGAGTGTATTCGTTCCTGCCTTTTTTAATACGGTATGAATAAACTTATCTTGATTATGGCTCACTTGTTCTAACTCAGGTAGTTTTACCTTTTTGTTGTAATAAGTAATGAAAAGAATTAAGTCTGGTTCTCTTTCTGATTGAATAAAACCCCTTTCTTTCATTTGCTTGTTTATTTCTTTTTTTAACTCACTTACCGTTTGTTCTCCTAATAAACGTGTTACATTTTCATCTTGAGCCACAGCGAACGTCTGTTGATCTGGGAAAACATTTTGAGTCTGAGTGGATGTGACCTGGAAATGAGAACTACAACTTGTTAAATACAAAAGTACAAATAGTGCGCAGTATACTTTTTTCATCATTTCTTTTACGTATTAATGAATTGGATATTTCTATTAAGACAATTTATATAAATATTTTGTTATTTATTTGACTTATTTTAATTTAACATACTTACTTATTCCATCCTTACCTCTTAAAAGAAGAATTTATTAACTTGCAGAAAAAAACTTGTGACATATCCTATCGTTCGTTTTTGTGTACGTTTTGTTTTAGGCTTTTTTATCAAGAGCAAAAGAATTGTTGGTTTATCAAATATCCCTTCAGATGGGCCGGTACTGCTGGCTGTTAATCATCCTAATTCTTTTTTAGATGCGATTATTTTAGCTTGTTATCTGGACAGACGCGTTTGGTCTCTTGCCAGGGGTGATGCGTTCAAAAAGCCATTGGCTAAACGTATTCTTAGCTCTTTTTACATGATTCCTATTTATCGGATTTCGGAGGGAAAAGAATATGTAAGTGAAAATGAAGTAACTTTTCAAAAATGTCTTTCTTTGTTTCGTAATAATCAAGTAGTGCTCATTTTTAGTGAAGGTATCTGTTTATATCAAGATCATTTATTACCCCTTAAAAAAGGTACGGCACGCCTAACTCAGATGTCTTGGCAACAAGATATTCCACTTCAAATTATACCGATTGGCCTCACGTACAACGATTACAGTACATTTGGTAAAAACGTAACTATTAAGATTGGGGAATCAATTATTCAAACAGATGAATTGGATGAAAATGAAACAGAGGGCGTATTTGTCAAGAAATTCAATGATTTTCTACGCATTCGTCTTGAACCCTTGATTTCCAAGCCTTACAAATTATCTGGCACATCTTTCCAATACATAATCGGTTTATTACTTAATTTTCCGCTTTACGGTTTGCTCATTCCATTTGTCCGAAAAAAAACACATCGAACCGTATTCTACGATTCTGTATTATTGGCTTTACTTGTCGTGACGATTGTACCTTATTGGCTTTTCCTTTTCTTCATTTTATCATTCCTTTTTTAATCGCTTCCTATGTCTGTAATTATATCACCTATCGGAGAAAGTTTAACTTCATTTTTTGCTGATACGCATTATACCAAAGTGTTTGTCATTTGTGATAATCATACCAAAAAACACTGTTATCCGGTTGTACAATCTTTTTTACCTAAACATCGGGTGGTTGTTATTCCTGCGGGTGAGGAGAATAAAACAATTGCCACATGTGAAAAGATTTGGGAAGCTATGACAGAGTATGAACTAGATAGACATTCACTTGTGGTTAACTTGGGTGGTGGGGTTATTGGAGATATGGGAGGTTTCTGCGCTGCTACCTACAAACGTGGAATTGATTTTGTTCAGATTCCTACAACATTATTAGCGCAAGTAGATGCAAGTGTTGGCGGAAAACTAGGTATTGATTTTCGCGGATTCAAGAACCATATTGGCGTTTTCACTTTGCCAACGCGTGTATTTATTGACGCAGTATTTTTAGCCACTTTACCTGAGCGTGAGTTGAAATCAGGATTCGCAGAAGTAATCAAACATTGTTTGATTCAAGACGCTGAAAAATGGGCACAGCTCCGACTTTTGGATTTTCCGGTCATTGATTGGGCATCTTATATCCTTCATTCTGTTGCCATTAAGCAACGCGTGGTAGAACAAGATCCTACCGAAAAAGGATTACGCAAAATCCTTAATTTTGGACATACGCTCGGGCACGCTATTGAAACGTACTTCTTGGACAAAGGCAAACTTCGTTTGTTTCATGGAGAAGCCATCGCCATCGGAATGATTATGGAGGCATTTATGGCGTATGAATTAAAATTACTTGACGAATCATCTTTACTTCAAATTGAAGAATTCTTATTTTCTGTTTACGGAAAAATCTATTTGACTGAAGAAGATATTCCCGCGATAATTCAGCTAACCCAGCAAGATAAAAAGAACAAAGGAAAAGAAGTTCGTTTCTCTTTACTGAACGGCATTGGCTCGTGCGTTTATGACAGAACTTGTACACCTGCTATGATGAAACGCGCTATCTTGTATTATATCGGATAAATTGAAAAAAACATTTCGTTTTTACACATAGTTTGCACATTTTCAGCATGTTCTGCGTATATTGATTCAAACTATTTGTCCATTAAATCCTAAAAACGAATGAAACGATTTCAACTTATTCTCGTGGTATTCCTTGGTGTCTTTGTGGGTGGCTGTCAGTCCCTTCGGTTAATGGTAGATAATGACTACAGTTACGACACAGATTTTACTGTTTTCAAGTCGTATGCCTTTTTAAACTGTGAAATTGATACATCTGATATTTGCAGTGAAATTCACGATGCTATCCGGAGACAAATGAAAGCAAGGGGATATGTTTTGAACGAGGAGGCTCCAGATTTACTTGTGAGTTACAGTATTATTAAAGAAAAAGTTGGGTACAAAGGGTACAATCAACCTTCATTTGATAGGTGGGTGAATAAGTATGAAAACGAAGAAGTGTATAAAGTACAGACTTTCAATTTTAGTGGAGGAATGGTTTTGGTTTCGTTGCTTGATGCATCAACAAGCCGCCTTATTTGGCGCGGGTATGCCTCTGATGTATTTAGCCAAAAAGTGAGTGATGGGAAGACGGTAAATTACTACCGAAATGTGGTTCGTAATATTTTCGACCAATATCCGCTTTTTGCAGCAGGACAGAAACCATATAAGATTACAGACGAAGTCTTGTGACAATAAAAGCAAAAAAGCTACCTTTCGGTAGCTTTTTTTATTCGTTCTTTAGCTTATCAGCAAATACCTTTCTAAACTTCTCTACTTTTGGTTTTACTACAAATTGGCAATACGGCTGATTTCCGTTATCGTTAAAGTAATTTTGGTGGTAATCCTCCGCGACATAATACGTGCCTAGGGGCTCAATCGTTGTCACTATTTTATTAGAAAATGCACCTGATGCATCTAACTTCGCCAAATACTTTTCTGCGATTTCTTTTTGCTCTTGGTTATGATAGAAAATAGAAGAGCGATACTGAGTTCCCACATCGTTTCCTTGTCTGTTCAAAGTTGTTGGGTCGTGTGTTTGCCAAAAGACTTCTAAAATTTCACTGAAAGAAACTACTTTGGGGTCATATACAATTTGGCAAACCTCCGCATGCCCTGTTAGTCCCGTGCAAACTTCTTTGTATGTAGGGTTTTCTACCTTCCCACCTGTATAGCCTGACGTAACCTTCTCCACACCTTTCAAATCTTGAAAAACAGCCTCTACACACCAAAAACAACCAGCGCCCAACGTGGCTACTTCCTTACCTTCCAGTACAATTGTCTGATTATCCATCTTTTTTTCTTTCTTTTTTGTTGACTGTGCACAAGCCGAAAAAGCAAGCGCAATAAATAATGCGAAAAATACTATATTATTTTTCATGTGAATAGGGAATAAAGGGTTTATTATCTTGGAAATTATATTTCCCAAAAATTCGTACACTTCTAAAACAGCTGATTCATAAAAACTGTTCTCAGAATATCCAATAAAGGTATCTACACAAAGATTTGATTTTGTAGCTTTGCCTTTTGTTCATCTATAAAATAAGGTAGTGGAAGCGAAAGAACTCATTCAACTTTTCTCATCAGACAGTGTTATTCAGTCCATAGGGCATTCCATTCAAGCCGAGCCCATCTCACAAATAGAAGGATTAACCAACGGTTTTGATTCGATTTTCATTTCCTCTATTTTTAACCAACACCCATCTACCTATCTCATTGTCTTGACGGATAGGGAAGATGCTGCTTATTTTTACAATGACTTAACGCAACTGATTGGTTCACAAACACCTCTCTTTTTTTTTCCGGCTTCTTATAAGAAAGCGTATGAATTTGATGCTCAAACCATTGATAACGCCAATATTGTACAACGGTCTGAGCTTATTCATTTCCTTACGACTTCCTCCAATACACATTCATTTATTGTAACATACCCTGAGGCTTTGTCTGAAAAAGTGATTAACAAAAAAACACTTTTGGCCAATACACTCGGTATTCAAGTAGGCGATAATTTAGATATATCGTTCATTTCTGAACTTCTTATTTCGTATTCATTTGATAAAACAGACTTTGTTTACGAGCCAGGTCAGTTTTCAATTCGAGGAGGAATCATCGATATTTTTTCTTATGCTAGTGAATACCCTTACAGAATCGAGCTTTTTGGAAATGAAATTGAAGCCATTCGTTATTTCAATCCTGAAAATCAGCTGTCAGTTCAAAATATTGAAAAAGCAACCATCGTCCCCGACATTGCCAATAAACTCAGCCACGAAGAAAGAGCCTCGTTCTTGGATTTTCTTTCTTCTGATACGTTTGTTTGGTTTGATGATTTTAGCTTCACGCTTGAAATCATGGAGAATGGTTTTCAAAAGTTAGAGGATAGATACACTCAATTAAAAGAATCGACAGATATTTCCCTTCTTTTACCTCCGAAAGAAATTGCAGAAGATACGCGAGCTTTCAAAAAGTCCATTCAATCTTTCAAATTGATTGAATTTGGGAAACGTCATTTTTTCAAAAAATCCAATCGCCATCAATATAAAGTCAAATCACAACCATCTTTCAATAAAAAATTTGAACTACTAATAGATGATTTTGTTGAAAAGCAGTCACAGGGCTTTACCACATTCATTTGTTCGGATTCAGCAAAACAACTCACGCGATTAGAACGCATTATTCGAGAAATTGACCCAATGCTTTCCTTTATTTCTTTACCCATTTCGCTCAGAGGAGGTTTTATTGATGCCAATTCCAAGATACTTTGTTACACAGACCACCAATTGTTTGACCGTTTTCATAGATATAAACTGAAAGAAAGGTTTACGAAATCAAAAGCATTGACTTTGAAGGAAATTCAGTCTATGCAACCCGGCGATTACGTCACTCACATTGATTACGGAGTGGGTCGTTTTGCAGGATTAGAAACAGTCGATGTTAGTGGTAAAAAACAAGAAGCAATCCGATTAATTTACAGAGATAATGACATTTTGTATGTAAATATTCATGGATTGCATAAAATAGCGAAGTTTACAGGAAAAGATGGTACCGCGCCAACGATGAGTAAACTAGGTTCTGGTGACTGGGAAACAAAGAAATCGAAGGTAAAAAGACAGGTTAAAGACATTGCCAAAGAATTAATTGAACTATATGCAAAACGCAGAGCATCTCCAGGATTTCCTTTTTCTCCCGACTCCTATTTACAAATTGAACTGGAATCCTCTTTTCTATATGAAGACACGCCAGACCAAGCGAAAGCAACCAATGACGTGAAGGCAGATATGGAAAAACCCTATCCGATGGATAGATTGGTTTGCGGAGATGTTGGTTTTGGTAAAACAGAAATTGCTATTCGTGCAGCTTTCAAGGCAGTTGGTGACAGTAAACAAGTAGGTGTGCTTGTTCCTACAACTATTTTGGCCATGCAACATTACAAGACATTTTGTGAGCGACTTGCCGATCTTCCGGTCAATATTGATTACATCAATCGTTTTAAAAGTACACAAGAAATAAACCAAACCTTGAAAAAGGTAAAAGAGGGGAAAGTCGATATTTTAATCGGCACACATCGAATCTTAAACAAAGACATTGAATTCTCTAATTTAGGATTACTTATTATTGATGAAGAGCAAAAGTTTGGGGTAAAAGCCAAAGATAGAATCAAGGAGATTAAACTAAACGTGGATGTTTTAACATTAACGGCTACTCCGATACCTCGGACATTGCATTTTTCCTTGATGGGTGCGCGAGACTTGTCGATTATTGCAACACCTCCACCAAACCGGCAACCTGTCACGACGGAAGTGCGCGTATTTACCGAGGAAGTTGTACGCGATGCGATCAGCTACGAACTACGTCGGGGTGGGCAAGTTTATTTTGTGCATAACCGTGTCAATGATATCGAGTCTATAGCCAACATTATTCTTCGTTTAGTTCCAGATGCTCGTATCGGTGTTGCTCATGGCCAAATGGAAGGAGCCAAACTAGAAAAAGTCATGATGCGTTTTATGGAAGGTGAGTTAGACATCCTCATATCCACGAATATCATTGAATCTGGTCTTGACATTACGAATGCAAATACAATCATTATCAACCAAGCACACATGTTTGGTATGTCTGACCTTCACCAAATGCGGGGTAGAGTAGGTCGTTCCAATAAAAAGGCATTTTGTTTTTTATTAACCCCACCACTTTCTGTTTTAACAAAAGAAGCACGAAAGCGTCTGCAAACGCTAGAGGAGTTTTCAGACTTGGGTGATGGTTTCAAAGTTGCAATGCGTGATTTAGATATTCGGGGTGCTGGAAACTTATTGGGTGCAGAACAAAGTGGTTTTGTAAATGATTTAGGTTTTGAAATGTATCATAAAGTCTTGGATGAAGCCGTCCAAGAATTAAAGGAAACTGATTTTAAAGATCTATTTGCGAAGGAGATTTCTTTGAACGATATTGTCGCAAGAGATTGCCAAATAGAAACAGATATGCAGATTCTCATACCCGAAACGTATATTTCGAGTATTTCTGAGCGCCTTTCTATTTACAATGATGTAGATAATCTGAAGAATAACGAAGATTTAGAGAAGCTTCAAAAGTCTTTGGAAGATAGATTTGGTAGATTACCACAAGAAGTTCTGAGTTTACTTCAAATTGTTCGTCTCCGTTGGAAAGCAGAAATCATTGGTTTTGAGAAAGTTACTTTAAAAAATAATATACTTAAAGGCTTTTTCGTTTCATCGAAGCAAGAAAGTTTCTTTCAGTCGCCCAAATTTGGTAAAATACTTGAGTTCATACGTGATAATAAGTCAGGATGCCAATTGAAACAAGTTAAAGATAAATTAATCTTTACGGCAGAAAGAATACAAACGATTGAGAAAGCAGACTTAATTTTTGAATCTATCGCTAAACTTTTTAATCCGTCGAATGATTAATTTAAGTTCCAGAGACTTAGTAAATAGACTTTCTTTTATTATGTCTCTCATATATCGGTAGATATAATTTTTATAGTCATAGTTTTCATATTATTTTGCAACATTATTATTTAGATATAAAATCAAAGTGCTATAATGAATAGACTTATTTTAGGTGCATCAATGCTGCTTGTCGCGTCTAGTGTTTTTACAGCTTGTAAAGACCAAAAAAAGGTGAGTAGTTTAAATCCTGGTAAGAAAAGTACAGCAACTGGTATCGCGTACGCAACCAAGGACAAAGAAGGTTTCAGGGTATCGTCATTCAGTGGCCAACCGACAGGGCCAAACATGGTCTTTATTGAAGGTGGTCGTTTTACGATGGGTACTGTCGAGGAAGATGTAACGTTTACACGTGATAACTTAGAAAGAACAGTTACTGTTGCTTCTTTTTACATGGACGAGACAGAAATCACAAACATTCACTGGCGCGAATATCTTTATTCAGTTCAAAAAGACTCGTCTTATGAATTTTATGAATCTGCCTTACCTGACACAACAGTTTGGGCAAATAGAATGTCATTCAATGACCAATACATTGACCAATACCTACGTTATCCTGGTTTCAATTTTTACCCAGTTGTCGGTGTTTCTTGGTTACAAGCAAACGACTATTGTAAGTGGAGAACAGAGGCGGTCAATGCAGAGCTTTTGCGTTTAAATTCACCGAAAGAAAAAGCGCCTAAAAAATCACGTCGTGGAGAAGAGGCCACAGCCGTAGCGGCTCCCAAAACCAATGTAGGTGGTAGGACTGCTGTTGAGTCAGGGATTGTTTTACCAGCTTATAGACTCCCAACAGAAGCAGAATGGGAGTATGCTGCCAAAGCAATGATTGGGACACAATATGTAGATGAAAACCAAGTTAGTCAACGTATTTATCCATGGGATGGTTCTTCTATGCGCTCTTCAAAAGGAAAACAAAAAGGCGAGATGCGTGCTAATTTCAAGAGGGGTCGTGGTGACTATGCAGGTATAGCCGGTAGAAGTAATGATGGAGCGATTATTACTGCAGAAGTTAAATCCTATCAACCAAATGATTACGGTCTTTATGATATGGCAGGAAATGTAAACGAATGGGTATATGATTTATATAGACCAAATTCATACCAAGATTTCAACGATCTGAACCCGATTCGTAGAAACGACTACTTAGATGAAGCTTCTAATTATGACAGTAAAAACTTTAACTCGTTAATTGATAATTCTCTTCGTGTTTATAAAGGTGGTTCTTGGAATGATGTCGCTTATTGGCTTTCACCTGGAACCAGACGTTTCTTACCACAAGATTCTTCAACAGCTACAGTTGGCTTCCGTTGTGCAATGATAGCTATCGGACCTAAAGGTAAGAAGATGTAATCTTTACCATTCATAACTTTTTACAATAATAGCCACTGTTTAATAAGCAGTGGCTATTGTTATAATAACAACCTTTGAAACTCCAACATTTTTCAAAATTTGGGCTATCTCTTCTAATGTTGCCCCTGTGGTAAGTACGTCATCTACAATAGCTATATTCTTACCTTTCAAAATACCTGCTTCAATTATTTTGAAAGAACCCTTTATATTTTCAAATCTTTCTTGCTTGTTTTCCTTTGTTTGACTTACGGTCTCTCTTGTTTTCAATAAAACGTCAGTCAAAGTTTTTATTTCCAGCGACTCCGATAACCCTTTTGAAAATACTTCTGCTTGATTATATCCTCTTGTTTTTAGTTTTTTAGGATGTATTGGTACAGGTAATAGGTAGTCCAATTTGTATTCTTCTACTTCTTTCTTAATTAACTTCCCATAATAGACACCAATATCATTTCCTATTTTCTCATTTGCTTTATATTTCAAAGCATGTAATAATTTTTGAACACCCGATTTTTTTGAAAACCTCACAAATGAGAAAATTTTAGCGACGTCAACTCTTCCTACAAACTTATTCTCTAAAGCTATGATACCAACTTTATGTGTATCTGTGTAGGGTAGGTCTAATAAGCAACTTGTGCAAATCTGATTTTCATTTATTTGTAATTGATTTTCACATGTGATACATAATTTAGGATACAAGATATCCAGGAGAGATTTGAACCAATTTGTCCGCATTTTACTTATTTATAGTTAATCATGACTTAATTATGCAAGATATTGAAATACAAGAAAATTGGCAAAAATTGATGCAGTTCTTCAAAAGTACAATTGGTAAAAAGCCAGCTGATTTAAAAGCAGTTCTCTTTTTAATTGGACTTCAGGAGTATGGTAGGGGAGCCAAACATTTTTCAAAGGAGGAAAAGCAAGATTTAATGCATATTGCTATCTGTAAAGTTTTGAGTTTAGGTGGCTTTTATGAAATTGATGGATACGATACCGATGGATGGCCTCATTGGAAATTAATAAAAAAACTACCTCCATTTGATTTAATTAAGCAAGAAATCCTTCTCAAACATTTTGTAATAGAATATTTTAAGAAAGAAATCGGTGTTCATCTTTAACGTTTATAAACATTATTTGTGGATAACTTTCGATATTTGTGGATAAATTTCAAATTATGCGAATAGTATCTTATAATGTTAATGGTATCCGAGCGAATATCAAAAAAGGTCTTTTTGATTGGCTTTCTCAGTATCAACCGGATGTAGTTTGTCTTCAAGAAATTAAATTAGCTGAGACAGAACTTGTTGAACCTTCTATACAATCCCTTGGATATCAATGTTTTTGGTTTCCTGCTATTAAAAAAGGATATAGTGGCGTCGCCATTTTATCAAAAATATCTCCTATTTCTTTTGATTTAGGAATGAACAACCCAGTATTTGATGCAGAAGGTAGAGTTATTCGCATCAATTTTCCCGAATTCTCCGTTCTATCTTGTTATTTACCTTCTGGGTCTTCTTCGAGTGAAAGACAGGATTTTAAAATGAAATTTCTAGATGACTTTTACGTTTTCGTTGAAAACTTGAAACAAAATGTGGATAACTTAATTATCACAGGAGATTTTAATATCTGTCATCAAGCCATTGATATTCATAACCCAGTAGCCAATGCAAAATCATCTGGGTTTCTCCCTGAAGAACGAGATTGGATATCTAAATTTATAGAGTTGGGTTTTGTTGACTCCTTTCGTTTTTTCACTAGTTCACCTCACCATTATACTTGGTGGACCTACAGAGCAGGTGCTAAAAGTAAAAATCTAGGTTGGCGCATCGACTATATTTTTGTATCAAATTCTTTAAATTCTCGCCTACAATCTGCTTCAATTTACCCAGAAGCACTCATGTCTGACCATTGTCCTATTTCAATTGAAATTGATTTATAATCTTATGAAAGAGAACGCTAGTATTTCACCTATTCTTTTACAAATTAAAGAGTACAAGAAAAAATATTATCAAAATCAACTGATTCGCGGGCTTTTTATAGGCCTTTCTATTATTCTAATTACTTTTCTTGTTATCTCTACAAGCGAATACTTTGGGCATTTCAGCCAAATTTTGAGGGCGGTACTCTTTTTCTTCTTTCTCTCTGTTTGCTCATACGTTTTTTTCTTCCTCGTTTTTAAACCTATTTTTTATCTCATTGGCTTTCGTAAATCAATTTCTGATGAAGGTGCTGCACAGTTAATTGGATCTCATTTTCCCGAAATTAAAGATAAACTTCTCAATACGCTTCAATTGTCATCGATGAATACTTCTGAGAACGATTTAATTCAGGCAAGTATTCAACAAAAATCAAATGAACTTACTGTTTTCAAATTTGACCAAGCGATTGATTTTACAAAAAATAAGAAGTTTCTTCCGTTCTTACTCATTCCTTTTTTTATCACACTATTCATTTTACTTGCCTCACCTAGCTTTTTTAGCTCAAGTACTGAGCGAATCGTCTATTTTAGAAAAAACTTTATCCAGCAAGCTCCTTTTAGTTTCATATTAAAGAATGAGAATTTATCCATCTCTAAAGGGGATAACTTTACTGTTATACTAGGTTTAAATGGCTCTGCTTTTCCTGATGATGTCTATTTGGTTCATAAAGGTAGAAAATTTAAAATGGAACGTCTTTCGACAAATAACACTTTCAATTTTACTTTTTCTACCATTGAAGATGACATAGCGTTTTATTTTGAAGCAGGTGGTTTCCAGTCAAACACTTTCAAGGTTACTGTTCTTTCTAAACCTACTTTAAATGGATTCCAAGTAGAGGTTAGTTATCCAGTTTACTTAAATAAGCCCTCTGAAGTTTTTCAAAATCAGTATGACTTCATCGTTCCTATGGGTTCAACTATTTCTTGGCAATTTGATGCAACTGATACCAAATTTATTGACCTCATTTTTGACAATAAACAAAAGACGAGATTAACGAGTGGACTTTTGGGAGGCTATCAGTTTAGTAAAAAGCTCATTTCTTCTACTACTTATTCTGTTCATTTGGTCAATGAGGTTTCAAGTGCTGTTACATCTAATTTACATCAAATCGAGGTTATTGCCGATGCGTATCCTGCCATTTCTTTAGAACAAACGATTGACTCAACTTTTTTCCAATACCTTGGTTTTTCTGGCCAAATTTCAGATGATTACGGTTTAAGTTCTCTTTCGTTCAATTATAGATTAGTAAAAGAAAAAAGTACTAGCACTTCTTCTTTCAAAAAGAAGTTCATCAATATTGATAAAAACAGTAAAACTCAAAATTATTCCTATTTACTTGAGTTAGCCTCAACGAATATTCAACCTGGAGATTTTCTTGAGTATTATTTTGAAGTAGGGGATAACGATGGTTTGCAAGGTTCCAAATTTACTAAAACGAGTTTAAATAGATTCATTTTTCCTTCTAGTTCTTTATTGTCCAAGGATATTACCAAAGACATTTCCAACTCAGAGAATCAACTTGAGCGTATTTTATCTCAATCTCGAGATTTACAAGAACAGTTAAAGTCTATTCAGAACAAAATCAAGAAAAATGAATTTGACAATACAGATAAAAGAGCTGTTCAACAACTTTTAAGAGATCGTGAAAAATTACAAAATGAGGTAAATGATTTAAAAAACAAACTCGCTGAATTACAGAAAAAGCAAGCTCTCTTCGAAAAGCCTAGTCCACAAATCACAGAGAAAATGCAGCAACTGCAACAAATTATCCAAGACTTACTTTCGAAGGAAGATACAAAACTGTTTGAGGAGTTAAAGAAAATGTTGGAAGAAAATACAGAAAAGGACTTACAAGACCAGCTTGATAAGATTCAGCAAAATGATAGAAATTTGAACAGGAATATTGATCGTAGTTTACGGATGTTTAAAAATCTGCAGTTACAGCAGAAAATTGAATCCGCTATAAATCAGCTTGAATCTATTTCGAGTCAAGAAGATAAGTTAGCAAGTGAAGAAAAGGAGAACTTAGCGAGTGAGCAAGAAAAAGTGAATGATGCATTTGAGCAAGTAAAACAAAACCTTAAAAAAGCGGAACAATTAAGCAAAGAGTTACGGAAAGAAACAGATTTAGAAAAGGATTTACAAAGGGAGATTTCGAATGATTTAGACAAAATTGATGATTTAATACAAAAAAAGTTACCGTCAGAAGCTCAAAATCAAATGAAACGTACAGCTCAAAAAATGAAAAAAATGGCTGATAAGCTAGCTGGTGAAATGCAATCTGGTGAAATGAAACAAATGAATGAGGATATCGATGCTCTTCGTGCTTTGCTTGATAATCTCTTGAAGTTGTCTTTTGACCAAGAACGCTTGATGAAAGAACTTCGCGGAATCTCTAAGTTTGACCCAAAGATTAATCTGATTGCACAAGAACAACTCAAGTTATCTTCGGATGCTAAAATGGTTGAAGATAGTCTTTATTCACTTGCAAATCGCGTTTTGCAAATACAGAGTTTTGTCACACGTGAAGTAACAACAATGCGTAACTCGATTGATGAAACTTTGCAACTAGTCAAGGATAAAAAATATCCTCAAGCTGCCTCAAAGCAACAGTTTTCCATGACATCAATCAATAACCTTGCTTTGCTTTTATCCGATACGTTTTCACAAATGCAACAAATGATGGCAAATCAAGGTAGTGGAAAAAGTAAGGGTAAAAATAAAAATCCTTCTAGTATTCCATCTTTTGGTGAACGACAAAATGATATCAACAAAAAGTTAAACCAATTACAAGGAGAACAACAATCTGGTAAGCAACTTTCTCAGGAGCTCGTTCGTCTTGCTCAAGAGCAAGCAAAATTGCGTAAAGAACTTAGTCAAGCTCAACAGAAGTTAAAAGGTACTGAGTTAGGAAAAAAAATTGGGGATGAGTTAAATGAAATCCAGAAGCAAATGGATGAATCAGAAAATGATTTAATTAATAAACGCATTAATCCATCTCTTCAAAAAAGACAAAAAGATGTTCAAACAAGATTGTTAGAAGTAGATAGGGCTCTAAAAGAACAAGAGCTAGATCCCAATAGAAAGGGAAATCCAAATTTTGATTACACAATCAATAAACCTGCGGAACTCGACAAGTTCATCAAAAAACAAAACAACCAAATAGAGTTTATAAAAAGCATACCAACTAACTTATCACCTTTTTATAAAAGTCAGTCTTCAAATTATTTCAAACGAATCAATTAACTTTATATTTAAAATACAACGTTTCACGTGAAACACATCCCGAAATAGGGCAATTTGTTTCACGTGGAACAGCAAATCAAGAAAAATATGTTTCAAGAGTATGATGTAATCGTAGTAGGAGGGGGGCATGCAGGTTGTGAGGCAGCAAACGCTGCAGCAACTATGGGTTCTAAAGTATTACTAGTAACAATGAACCTTCAAACAATCGCGCAAATGTCATGTAATCCAGCTATGGGTGGTGTAGCAAAGGGACAAATAGTTCGCGAAATAGACGCTTTAGGAGGTTTATCTGGTGTAATCAGTGATAAGACCATGGTTCAATTTAGAATGCTAAATAGGTCGAAAGGACCAGCTATGTGGAGTCCTAGATGCCAAAGTGATAGACACCTTTTTGCTGCCGAATGGAGGGAACAATTGGAAAATAACCCCAATGTAGACTTTTGGCAAGAAATGGCTGTTGGATTGGTCATAAAGAATAATAGAGTATTAGGGATTAAAACATCACTAGGACTCGAAATCAAGAGTCGGTCAGTTGTTTTGACAAATGGTACATTCCTAAATGGAAAGATACATATTGGAGAAAAAAGCTTTGGTGGAGGAAGAACCGGAGAGGCTTCTTCAAAAGGTATTACTGAACAATTAATTGAATTAGGCTTTGAATCAGGGAGAATGAAAACAGGAACTCCTCCGAGAGTTGATGCAAGATCTTTAAAATTTGAAGCATTCACAGAACAAAAAGGAGATGAAAATCCCGAAAAGTTCTCCTTCTCTGATACACCAATTATTCAGAAACAAAAAAGTTGCTGGATAACTTACACGAATTCAAACGTACATGATATGCTAAGGACTGGCTTTGATCGCTCACCTATGTTTTCAGGAAGGATCCAGGGTTTAGGGCCAAGATACTGCCCATCTGTTGAAGATAAAATCAATCGATTTGCAGATAAAGATCAACACCAAATATTTGTTGAACCTGAAGGCTGGAATACAGTTGAAATGTATATTAATGGATTCTCCACATCTTTACCAGAGGATATTCAATACAAAGCTCTAAAACTTGTACCAGGTTTTGAAAATGTAAAAATGTTCAGACCTGGATATGCCATTGAATACGACTTTTTCCCACCAACACAGCTTAAAAATACATTAGAAACACATCTAATTGAAAATCTATACTTTGCCGGACAGATAAATGGAACAACGGGATATGAAGAAGCTGCATGTCAAGGCTTGATTGCCGGTATCAATGCACACAACAAAGTGCATGAAAAGAGTGAGTTTGTGTTAAAAAGAGACGAAGCTTACATAGGTGTATTAATTGATGACTTAATAAACAAAGGCACAGAAGAGCCATATAGAATGTTTACTTCAAGAGCCGAATTTAGAACTTTACTAAGACAAGATAACGCAGATATTAGATTAACTGCCAAAGGATATGAGATTGGCCTAGCTTCTGAAGAAAGAATAAAAAAAGTGAATCAAAAGATAAGCAACGCAAACAACTTATTTGATGAACTTCAAAAAATTAAAGTAAGTCCGACGGAAGCAAATCCAATATTAAACGAGCTTTCATCAACAGAGATAAGAGAAAAAGTAACACTTTATAGTTTATTAAAAAGACCAGAGATTGAAATTGAACAACTAAGTAAATTTTCAGTCGATATTAAAAACAGTTTAGAAGATTTTACAAACGAAGAGAAAGAACAAACATCTATCAGGGTTAAGTATGAACGTTACATTGAGAAGGAACTCCAACTAGTAGATAAAATGAAGAAATTGGAGAATTTAATCATTAATCCAGAATTTGACTACGAATCACTCACTTCATTATCTATAGAGGCTAGACATAAACTCAAGAAAATAAAACCAACCACATTAGGTCAAGCATCTAGAATAAGTGGTGTTTCTCCTGCTGATATTTCAGTACTTATGATTCATTTAGGAAGATAAATCAATAGACCTCTACCAAATAGAGGTCTATTTCATATAAAACTATGCATAAAGTAATTTTTTTTTCATCATTTATCTCGATTATATTATCCGGATGTGCACAATTTGTACCACCAACAGGAGGAAAAAAAGACACAACTCCTCCAAAATTGCTTAGTAGCTATCCAGAAAATAAAGCACTGAACAGTCAAACTCGATTTATCCAATTGGAATTTGATGAAGCAATTGATGTAAACACATTAAAACAAGAGCTTTCAGTATCACCTGAACTAGAAGGTGGCTATGATATAAAAAGTAAATTAACCAGTGTAGAGCTAAAACTGAATCAAAAGTTAAGAGATAGCACTACTTACACATTTAACTTTAAAAATGGAATCAAGGATTTAAACGAAAAAAATCCAGCAAAAAACTTAAGACTTGTTTTTTCTACAGGTAATAAAATTGATTCACTCGGTTTAACAGGAAAGGTGATTGATTTATTTACCAAAAAAAATGTAGGTGAAACAACAGTTGGATTATATGACTTAACACGACAAGATACAATTCCATATTACACGAGAAAACCAGATTATTTTGTAAAAACAGACAGTGCAGGAATATACAGATTTGAGAATATCAGAGATGGCTTATTCCGAGTTTTGGCTTTTCAAGATAAAAATAACAATCTATTACCCGAATTTGGAACTGAAAAAGCTGGGTTTATTAAAGATACACTAAAGTTAAAAACGCAATTTGAAGATAAGCAAATTGAACTTTTTACAGCAGATTCGGACACAGTTACTATTAAAAAAAGAACACCACGAGCGAATACATTTATTCTTGGAGTTAGCAAACCTATTAAGGATGTACAGTTAGTATCAAAAAATGATTCAATAAAGTATTCATTTACAACTACGGAAATAACATTTTACAAAGATGTTAACAGACAACTAGATAGTTTATCCGTTCAATTGGTGGTTACAGATTCGACCAATCGGCTAAGCCACATAAATGAGAAAATTAAGTTCCTAACTAGTTCATCCACTAAAAAAACAAATACGGAAGTAAGTTGGACATCAAGACCTGAATCCAGAAAGCAAGTTGTCGAGCTAAATGAAATAAAAATTAAAACACAAGTTCCAATAGAAAAAATTGAAACAACTAAAATAGTAATACGGAAAGACACTATAAATGATATACCTTTTGAACTAACTAAAATTACAGACACCGATTTTTTAATTACACTAGCCTCATCAATTACACAAAAAGAGAAAATTGAAATTAGTATAAATGATGGAGCACTGACTTCAGTTTTAGGAGATACCAATACAACTAAGAAAGTCGAGATAAATGTACTACCCAAAAGTGAAACCGGTCAACTCACACTTGTACTCGGAAAAGAATGTACAACTTGTTTTGTCGAACTCCTTGATGCATCAAATTTATCTGTTATAAGAAAAGAGAAGATACGGACGAAAATTGTCCTACCCAATTTGATCAGCGGAGACTACAGATTTAGAATCATTGAAGATATCAATGAAAATACGTTTTGGGATAATGGGGACCTCAAAAATAACATTTTACCCGAAAATATCTATTTTCATCCTGAAGTCATCAAAATAAAAACCAATTTTGAAATTGAGCAACAAATTGCCAATTTCCCCAAATAGGATAGTGGATAAGTATGTGTATAACTCTAATAAATACGTTGAAAACAAGTGTATAACTTTTCACTAAGTGTGTACAAACATTCTACAATGTGTATAAGTATTAAAACTTCTAGGTTATTAACATACAGTACACAGTCTATCCACGTGGAAAAAGTATGTGAATAACATAAATTAAATTGTTAATTAATAATTGGAAGTAATACACAAAATTTATATTTACTTTATTATCAACAACTTAATAGTGGATAAGATGAGTACTTATTCACATCTGAAAAAATAAGGTGTGTACAAAAATGTATATTTAATCCACAATAAAATCTAATCAACATATCAACAGTCCTAATAGAATATAATAATAAAAATTTAAAAAAATATGATTGTTATTAGAGTATCCCTTATTCTTCTTTTTTGTATTTCTTCTTTATTGCTTTCAGGACAATCATATGATCTAGCGAAGGAATATTTAAAACAAGGTGATTTGAGTAAAGCAGAAAATGAATTTGAAAGTATTGTTCGAAAAAAAAATAATCTGGATATTATCTATCCAGATTATTTACAGTTGTTAATAAAATTGAGGAAATTTGAAAAAGCTCAAAAACTTATTCAAAGTCAAATAAAGACGAATCCGACCAAGATTACTTTTTACGTTGACTTAGAAAATATTCAATGGCTGATGAATAACATTGAAGAAGCAAAACTTACAAAACAAAGGTATATTCTACTTGCAAGTCAAAATGACCAGATGGTTTATGAAATTCAAAATAAATATTATGTCGAAGGTAAATTCAGTGAATTAGTGGATTTTCTTAAAGAAGTTCAGTTAAGTCAAACGATACCACATAAATTTGGAATTCAGCTTGCTCGTGCCTACTTGTTTAATGGACAAAAAAATAAAATGCTAACTGAATTATTAAATTGGGGTTTACTTAACGGAAATGTTGATTACATTCGAAATAACTTAACTGATAACTTCAAAACAAATGATGAATTAGGTTTAGTAGAGAAAACCTTGTTTGATTTGATTCAGCAAAAACCAAATGAAGTTTTTTATAATGAAATGCTGATTTGGTTTTACACAACACAAAAAGATTTTAAAAAGGCCTTTCGGTTTGGTAAAGCACTTGATAAGCGATTAAAACTGAATGGACAGAACTTGTTAGATTTGGGTTTATTGGCTTTTAATAATGAAGGGTATCTTGAGGCACAAGAAATTTTCTCATATCTAAGTCTGGAATATAAAAACACTTCTCTTTTTCAGATTTCAACATATTGGTTAATACAATCGAGAGAAAAGATAATTAAAAATACATTTCCTATTAAGAAAGAAGACTTAATCTCGCTTAGGAATGAATACCAGTCGCTCAGGGCAACGATTATGCAAAATGCGGTGTCCTATGACATTACACGTAATTTAGCTCTGCTGGAGGCATTTTATCTGGACAATAAAATGGTTGCAATCCAATTGCTTGAAGATTTAATAGCCAACCCTGATATAAATACGCTTTTAAAAGATCAATGTAAAATTGATTTAGCCGATATCTATCTTTTAAATGATGAAGCTTGGGAGTCGAGCTTATTATATATGCAAGTTGAAAAGTCGCAAAAAGAGAATCCATTGGCTGAAACAGCAAAATTAAAAAACGCCAAACTCTACTATTTCCAATCTGAATTTGAGTTAGCAAAAGAAATATTAGACATACTTAAAAAGGCTACAACAAGAGAAATCGCTAATGATGCTATTAAATTAGCTTTACATATTCAGGAAAATATAGGTGATGATTCGGTTTCAACCCATTTACAAAGTTTTTCAAAAGCTGAACTACTCCTTTTTCAAAATAAATACAACGAAGCAGACCAAATTTTAGATTCCTTATTTGCTGTCTCAAAAGAGTTATCTATTGCTGATGATATTTTATGGACAAGAAGTGAGATTGCCTTAAAATTAGGTAGGTATGACGCATCAATTAAGTTATTAGAAGAAATAAGTCAAAATTATGGGTTTGATACACTAGCAGACGATGCCGTTTATCAAGCAGCGATGATTGAAATGAATTATCTGAAAAACCCTGTTAGGGCAACCGAACTTTACGAGAAAATTATCTTTACATATCCAGGAAGTGTATTTACTGTAGATGCAAGGAAGAAGGTCCGAGAATTAAGAGGAGATAAGTTAGAGTGAAAGGACAAAAAAAAGTTCATCAATGAAAGTATATTGTAGTTTTCCTATCTTTGCATAATCATCTAATCTATTTATCGTATGTCATGGTTCAAAAGAACAGATAAGGGTATTCAGACACCAACAGAACTAAAGAGAGAAGTTCCAGATGGTTTGTGGTATCAATGCTCTAGTTGTAAAAATGTAATGCACACACGTGAACATAAACTAAACTCGTTTACTTGTATTCATTGCAATTATCATGAAAAAATAGGTTCTGAGGCTTATTTTCAATTATTATTTGATGAAGGAGTTTATACAGAAATAGACGCTACATTACACTCAGGAGACCCACTTCAGTTTATCGACACAAAAGCGTACCCTGATAGATTACGTGCAACAGAGGCTAAATCAGGATTAAAAGATGCTGTCAGAACGGCTCATGGCTTTATGAATGGTGTAAATCTAACCATTTGCTGCATGGATTTTGGCTTTATTGGTGGATCAATGGGCTCGGTTGTTGGAGAAAAAATTGCACGCGGTATTGATTTTTCTATCAAAAATAAACTACCGTTTTTGATGATTTCAAAATCGGGTGGTGCAAGAATGATGGAAGCAGGCTTTTCGCTTATGCAAATGGCAAAAACCTCTGCTAAACTTGCTTTACTTGCAGAGAATAAACTGCCTTACATTTCACTTCTTACAGACCCAACTACCGGTGGTGTAACAGCTTCTTATGCGATGTTAGGTGACTTTAACATTGCAGAGCCTGGTTCATTGATTGGTTTTGCAGGTCCTCGTGTAATCAAAGAAACTATTGGAAAGGATTTACCAAAAGGTTTTCAAACAGCTGAATTTGTATTGGAGCATGGATTCTTAGATTTTATTGTGGATAGAAAAGATATGAAAGATAAGTTATCGTCTTTATTATCTCTCCTTCACGCATAAATTATTCATATTCGTTTACCTTTATATAGTTATCCACATAAAACATGTGGATAATTTTATTTATCAACAAACTAGATGAACAGACATATTGCAATTTTAGGTTCTACGGGTTCTATCGGTACACAAGCTTTACAAGTTATTTCTGAACACCCCGATAAGTTTACAGTAGAAGTGCTAACTGCACAATCGAATGCTAACTTATTAATTGAGCAGGCAAGAGTTTTTGTGCCTAATGTTGTTGTTATCGGTGACGAAGCACACTATGAATTAGTAAAATCTAGCTTATCTGATTTACCCATCAAGGTATATACAGGTGCAAATGCACTTAACCAGGTTGTAACAATAGAATCTGTTCATATTGTTCTTACGGCTTTAGTGGGTTATGCAGGATTGATTCCAACTGTTCATGCAATACGGGCAAAAAAACACATAGCTCTTGCAAACAAAGAAACACTTGTTGTTGCTGGGGAATTAATCACTGAGTTAGCTAGAGAAAATGGTGTGGATATTTTACCAGTTGATTCTGAACATTCAGCTATATTCCAATGTCTGTCAGGAGAATTTCATAATAAGATTGAAAAAATAATTTTAACGGCCTCTGGTGGTCCATTCCGGGGGAAGGATAAATCACTTTTAAGTTCAGTAACTAAAGAACAAGCTTTAAAACACCCTAACTGGTCTATGGGGGCAAAAATTACCATTGATTCTGCCTCATTAATGAACAAAGGACTTGAAGTAATCGAAGCTAAATGGTTATTTGATTTGGCACCAAGTCAAATAGAAGTAATTGTTCATCCGCAATCAATCATTCATTCTTTGGTTCAGTTTGAAGATGGGAGTATAAAAGCCCAAATGGGGTTGCCAGATATGAAACTACCGATTCAATATGCGTTAGCTTATCCTAATAGAATTTCATCTCTTTCTCGTCGTTTTTCTTTTACAGATTATCCAACGTTAACATTTGAGCAACCTGATTTAGAGACTTTCCAAAATCTTACTTTAGCTTATGAAGCTCTAGAAAAAGGAGGGAATATGCCTTGCATTTTGAACGCAGCAAACGAAATTGCAGTCAATGCTTTTTTAAATGATCAGATTTCATTTTTAGGTATGTCTGATTTAATTTCCAGTTGCATGCAAAAAATTTCTTTTATCAAGCAACCGATATTAGAAGATTATATTCAGACAGATGAGATAACAAGAAGAAAAGCAATTGAATTATTACAAAGTATATGAAAAAACCATTTCACATAATTTACGAAGACAATCACCTGATTTTAGTCAACAAAGCAGCTGGTGTTTTGGTACATGAAGATAAAACCGGTGATAAAACGCTAGGAGATTATGTAAAAGAGTATTTAAAAGTTAAGTACGATAAACCAGGGGATGTATTTTTAGGAACGATACATCGTTTAGATAGACCAGTTAGTGGATTGGTTATTTTTGCAAAAACCTCGAAAGCTCTTGAAAGAATGAACGAGTTATTTCGCAAAAGAGACATTCAGAAAACATATTGGGCAATTACTAAGCGTAAACCAGAAAAAAAAGCAGGAAAATTAACGCATTGGCTTGTAAAAAATAACGAAAAAAATACAGTTACTGCTCACAAATTTGAAGTTGAAAACGCACTGAAAGCAGAGCTTAATTATAGATACTTAGGCACGATTAATAAATTTCACTTAATTGAAATCGAACCAATTACAGGTAGACCACATCAAATTAGAGTACAACTTGCGTCTATAGGTTGCCCGATTAGAGGAGATGTAAAGTATGGATACCCTGAAGGCAATAGAGATGGTAGTATAAATCTTCATGCAAGAAGAATCTATTTTATACATCCGGTAAAGAAAGAGCCAATAATTTGTAAAGCGGCAGTACCTGAAATTTCTTTCTGGGAAGAATTTTTAGAGTTAGATAAAGAGGATGTTAAAGATGAAAACTTGGATTTTCTCTATTAAAATTGAGCCTCTTCTTTTTGTAGGATATCTTCCTTTGCTTGTAAATATACTTTCTTTATCCCTTCAATTACGCCAACAAAAATAGCAAGCGGAACAGTTATAGGAACAAACATAATCCATTGGAATAGTCTGTAAAAGTTTATGTATCGTTTCATATTCATCATATAGGTTTATCAAACTTCCAACAAATATAGAATTATCTTATGATTTTATATAAAAATAGGGCTAAAATTTAGCCCTATTTTTATATTTTAGTACTTCCATCTTACAAAAGCTTCCATTGCTTGATACTCAGCAAGTCCCAATTGATTATACAATCGAGCTGTTGCTTCGTTTCTTTCTTCTGCTCTTTGCCAAAATTCTCTTGTATCAGAACCTTGAAATACTACACCATCTTTTTGAGATTGATGTTTGAAAATACCATATCTTTTCTGTAAAACTTGGTCTGGACTCATTGGAACTGCCATTTCGATTTCATGTATGTCCCATTCTGCCCAAGCTCCTCTGTATAACCAGACCCAACAATCTTCCATGAATTCTTCTTCTTTAAGTGTTTCAACAGATGTTAGTACGGCATCAAGACATACTTTATGGGTACCATGTGGATCTGCTAAATCACCAGCAGCGTAGATTTGGTGAGGTCGGACTTTTTCTATTGTATTTTTTACAATATCAATATCAATTTGACTCAATGGTTTTTTCTGAATTGTTCCGGTTTCATAAAAAGGCATATCAAGAAAATGAACATTTATACTCGGTATTCCTATGTGTCTACAAGTAGCTTTTGCTTCACCTCTTCTAATTATCCCCTTTACTTTTCTGATGACTTCATTATCTACTTCACTATTTTTCTTATCAGAAAGGTATTTTTTGGCTTCGTTGAAATTAGCAATTGTTTCAGGGCTGTCAATATAAAATTGATGGTTATAGTCAACAACAAAATCTATAAACCGGAGTGCTTCGTCATCTGCAACAGCAATATTACCAGATGTTTGGTAAGCAACATGCACATCATGCCCTTGGTCCACTAATCTTTGGAAAGTACCACCCATTGAGATAATATCGTCATCTGGATGCGGACTAAAAATCAGCACTCTTTTCTTCGAAGGGTTGGCTCTTTCTGGTCTATTTTTATCATCCGCATTCGGTTTCCCGCCAGGCCAACCAGTGATTGTATATTGTAATTGATTGAAAATCTCAATATTTATTTCATATGCTTGTCCATGTTGAGCAAGTAAATCACTCAATCCATTATCATTGTAATCTTTATTTGTAAGCTTAAGAATAGGTTTATTTAAAGTTAGTGATAATGTAGTCACTGCTTTTTTCACCATCAAAGGTGTCCACTCTACATCTTCGACCAACCAAGGTGTTTTAATTCTTTTTAGGTTAGAAGCCGCAGCTTCATCAACTACAAATAGGGCATTTGGATGAGTTTGTAAGTAAGAGGCAGGATTTTGTTCACTAACTATACCTTCAACTGCTTCAGCGATTTTATCTGCTTTTCTTTCTCCCCAGGCTAATAATACAATTCTTTTTGCATTCAAAATTTTGGATACACCTAAAGTGATTGCTTTTTTAGGGACTTTAGATAATTCTCCACTGAAGTCCATCGTCGCGGCAACTCTTGTTGAATGATCAAGCATCATTAATCTCGTTTTAGAGTTAATTAATGAGCCAGGTTCGTTAAATCCTATATGACCGTTGCCACCAATACCAAGAAGTTGGAAGTCTAGTCCACCTAATTGATCAATTTTTCGTTCATATTCTAGACAATATTCACTAATCCTTTCTTGTGGTATTGTTCCATCCGGGATAAAATAGTTTTCTTTTGGAATGTCTACATGATCAAATAATTGCTCTTTCATAAATCTCCAATAGCTTTGAACTGCATTGGGTTCCATTGGATAGTATTCATCCAGATTAAATGAAATTACATTTTGGAAACTTAATCCATCCTCTCTATGCATGCGAATCAGCTCCGCATAGACTGTTTTGGGAGAGGAGCCCGTTGCAAGTCCTAGAATACATTTTTGACCTTGCCTTTGTTTTTCTTTGATTAACTCTGCAATTTCTAATGCAACAGACTTTGAAGCATCTTTTGGGTCTTTAAAGATACGGGTTGGGATTTTTTCATAAGCAATTGGCTCACGAAGAATGGTTTGTTTTTGCATAATTGTCTAGACAATTTAATGATGAACAAATTTCTATAATTATAAATTAATATAAAATAGTTTCTTATATTTTTAATTTATTTTAAAATACCTCCTGTGTAATTTGCCAAACTAATCCTCATTTAGAATCGTTTAAATGGAGTTACTCTAGTTATCCATACATACATTATCATTTCATCTTAGTTTATTCTGAATGATAAGTTATCAATCTTAAAATGAAATCAATATTAATTACTTTACTTTTTTTATTTCCTCCATTTCTATTTGCTCAAGATAAAATTGCAATCAGTGGTTACATTCGAGATAAAGCTGATGGAGAAGCTTTAATCGGGGCTTCTGTTTTTATAAAAGAAGCAAATATCGGTATACAAACAAATGTATACGGGTTTTATTCATTGTCTGTTCTGCCAGGAAATTATACGATAAGCGTTTCGTATGTAGGATATGAGACTGTAGAGACAAAATTAAATGTAACTAAAAATTTTCAAAAAAACATTGAACTAGCTACTTCTTCAAATCAATTGAATGAGGTGGTAATTTCTGCAGAATCTCCGAATGAAAATGTGAAAAGTTTGGAAATGTCTGTGAGTAAAGTAGCCATGAGTACTATTCGTAAAATGCCTGCTTTATTAGGTGAAGTTGATGTAATCAGGAGTATTCAGTTTCTACCTGGTGTTAGTACAGTAGGAGAAGGATCGTCAGGTTTTAATGTAAGAGGTGGAGGTATAGACCAAAACTTAATCCTTTTAGACGAAGCACCTGTCTATAATTCGTCACATTTATTCGGTTTTTTCTCTGTCTTTAATCCAGACGCGGTAAAAGATGTTAAATTAATCAAAGGAGGAATTCCTGCAAATTATGGTGGACGTATATCCTCTATTTTGGATGTGCGAATGAAAGAAGGTAATTCAAAAAAAGGTGAATTTACAGGAGGTATCGGGACAATTTTTACTCGTTTAGCTTATGAAAGGCCTATCGTGAAAGATAAGGGCTCATTTATTGTTGCTTTAAGGCGTTCCTATATTGATGTTCTTGCGAAACCATTCTTAAATACTGATTTAAGAAACTCGCAGTTTTACTTCTATGATTTTACAGCTAAAGCAAATTATCGAATAAATGATAGGAATAATGTTTACTTATCGGGATATTTTGGTCGTGATGTTTTTGGTTCAGGGTTTGGTTTTAATTGGGGAAATGGTACAACCACACTGCGTTGGAACCATGTTTTCAATCCTAAGTTATTTTCTAATTCAACAGTATTTTATAGTAATTACGATTATTCATTAAATTCTAATCTTGACGGTTCAGATACACAAGATTCTTTTCAATGGAAGTCAAATATCATCAATTACAGTTTTAAGCAAGATTTTACGTACTATCTGAATTCTAAAAACACGATGAATTTCGGGGGACAAGTCATTTATTATGACTTTAGTCCAGGAGAAGCAATTGCAATTTCGAGCGGAGAAGAACGTAAAATAGGCTTAGATAATAAATATGCAGTAGAAACAGCATTTTATCTAGATAATCAGCAAAGTATAGGTCGTAAATTGAGTTTGCAATATGGTCTGAGATATTCTATTTACCACTATATTGGACCGGGTAGAAAATTTACAATCACACCAAATCAAGTAAATCTAGCTGATAGAGGAACGATTAGTAAAGTTGAAGATGTAAATAAGGGGGAAACAATTCAAATGTATGGGAATTGGGAACCACGCTTCGCGATGAATTATTCTTTATCGGCAAATAGTTCTTTTAAGCTTAGCTATAACCGTCTTGCTCAGTACGTTCATTTATTATCAAATACAGCTGCTTCTTCTCCTTTAGATGTTTGGACTCCTAGCACAAATAATATCAAACCACAAATTTCGAATCAAATAGCATTGGGTTATTTTCTGAATTTCAGTGAGAATAAATTTGAAGCTTCTGTAGAAACGTATTACAAGTCATTAGAAAATCAAATAGATTATGTAAGAAATGCTGATTTGTTATTAAATCCATTTGTAGAAGCTGATTTACTAAATGGCACAGGTCGCGCGTATGGCGCAGAGTTTTATCTCAAGAAAAAAACAGGTAAATTAAATGGATGGGTAAGTTATACATTGTCTAAAACAGAGAGAAAGGTAAACGGGTTAAATAATGACGATTGGTTTGTTTCACGTATTGATAGACCACACAATTTGTCGGTAATTGCCATTTTTGAACCCAATAAAAGGATTAATTTTTCAGCTAATTTTACGTTTACAAGTGGAACCCCAGCTACATTTCCAAGCAATAAATTTCTTTTTCAAGGATATGCTTTGCCACATAACTTCAGTGATAATCGAAATAATTATAGAATACCAGACACACATAGATTAGACATTTCCGCCACATTAAAAAACAAATATGCCTTATTCAAAAAAGGAGAAAGTGAATGGGTTTTATCTGTTTACAATGTGTACAATAGAAAAAACCCCTTTTCAGTTTATGTGAGACAAAATCCGGATAACCCTTCACAAACACAGGCAGTACGATTGGCGGTATTTGGTTCAATTCTTCCTGCAATTACATACAACTTTAAATTTTAAACGAATGAATTATAAAAAAATAGCTTTCTTTTTTCTCATAAATATCAGTCTTATGAGTTGTGAAGATGTGATAGATTTTAATTTGCTAGCTGACGGTGAAAATCAATTGGTAGTGGATGCTTGGTTAAATAATACAACTGACACTCAAAAAGTAGTTCTTAGTTATTCACAGCCATATTTTGATAATACAGATCCTAAAATGGTAAAAGGTGCTCGTGTATATTTGATAGATGAGGACCAAACGTTGTATAGTTTTAATGAAGGAAATGAACCTGGTGTTTATGAGTTTCAGCCAGTTTCAGAAACGCAAAGGTTTAATAAAATAGGTAAAACGTATCAATTATTTATAGAAAATAATGGTGAGGTTTTTACATCTATTACAAAGCTAAATAGAGTTCCGACTATAGATTCTGTTCGGTATGAGTACTTCCAATTACCATTTGCTCCATCGGACTCGGAAAATAGAGAGGGGTATATTGCAGAATTTTTTGCTAGAGATTTTCCTGGATTAGGAGATACATACTGGATTCGGCACAAAAAGAATGGAGTAAGAAATAATTCTCCTTCTCAAATTACCTTGGCTTACGATGCTGGTTTTTCGCCTGGTTCACAATCAGATGGTTTGATATTCATACAACCAATTCGAAGGTCTATCAATAATGGTTCAAATTTATACCAAGATGGAGACGAAATTGAAGTAGAGTTAAATTCCATTTCTAACGAAGCATACTTGTTCTTGTCTTTGGTACGACAAGAGTCGTCGAATGGAGGAATATTTGCCGTTCCTTCAGGTAATATTCCAACAAATATTTTGAATGTTAATCAAAATTCGCGAGAAAAAGCACTTGGTTTTTTTGCAATTTCTGCTGTTAGCACATTTAAAACTCAGGTTAGAAGAGAATTAGCAAGAAAATAAAGAGAAGCTAATAAAACAGCCGATTTACCAAATCAGTTTGATAAATCGGCTGTTTTTATTTTGTGTTTTCCTAAGTTCAAAAATGGATATGGAATGCAATTTTAATTCTGAACTTCTATCCATAAATGAATAGGTAAATATTTATCTCAGTTTCAAAGTGACCAAACTTAAAACGGCTAGAATAACACCTATAATCCAGAATCGTGTGACTATTTTAGCCTCGTGGTATCCTTTTTTCTGATAATGATGATGTAAAGGTGACATTAAGAAAAGCCTATTTTTTTGAGCATATTCTAATCCATGCTTTTTCTTCATGTATTTGAAATAAGACACTTGAAGAATCACTGATAGGTTTTCTACCAAGAAAATACCACACAAGATTGGAATAATAAGTTCTTTGCGAAGAATAAGAGAAAGTGTGGCAATGACACTACCAAGCATCAAACTGCCTGTATCACCCATAAAAACCTGTGCTGGGTATGCATTATACCACAGAAAACCTATACAAGCCCCCACAAAAGCAGCGCAAAATATGACAACCTCACCAGAATTTGGGATTAGCATGATGTTAAGGTATTCAGCAAATATCTTATTACCAGATAAATATGCAAAAATAGCTATTGTTAGACCAATAATTGCGGAGGTTCCTGCTGCTAGTCCATCAATTCCATCTGTAATATTTGCACCATTTGAGACTGCTGTAATGATGAAAATACAAATTAGCACATACGGAATCCAAGCGAGTGAATCTGGAAGAAAAGAGGATAAGTGAGAGTAGTCCAATTCATTATTTTTTAGAAAAGGCACAGTTGTAGTTAAGGTGTTTTTATCGATAAATCGAGTGACCTCACCAAGACTATTTTTTTTGAATACCCGTACAACTACATTTTCATTGAAATACAAAGTAAGTCCAACGATTAAGCCAAGACCAATTTGACCAATCACTTTGAATTTACCTTTCAGTCCTTCTTTATCCTTCTTAAAAACCTTTATGTAGTCATCAGCAAAGCCGATCATGCTTGTCCAAAGTGTGGTTATAATAAGTAGAATAACATACACATTGTCGAGTCGGCTAAACAAAATAACGGGAATTAATAATGAAGCAATAATGATAAAACCGCCCATTGTTGGTGTTCCTTTTTTCTCCATTTGACCTGAAAGTCCTAGGTCTCGGATACTTTCACCAATCTGTAAATTTTGGAGTAATGAGATGATTTTTTTTCCAAAAATAGCGGCAATTAAAAGAGATAAGATTGTAGCTGCGGAAGCTCTAAAGGAAATGTATCTAAATACACCGGCACCTGGAAAATCAAATGTTTGGTCTAAGTAATTAAATAAATAGTATAGCATAAAGTATTGTTTAGTTGAGCAAAGGTATAAAAAAAGAGAAGTACAAGAATAGTACTTCTCTGTGTATATAATTATATTGATATTAAATTTCTTCAAAAGATGAAGCACCTAGACTTTCGAAGACGACTTTCCAATAGGTACTTACTGTTGGGTTATTTATTTTGGTTGAACTGAGTGGGTCAAAAGGTAATATACTTTTTATCGTGACACCATTCAAATTGATATCCTGCATTTTTTCAACATCTTCTTCTGCCCATTTTGTAGCTTCATCCATACTTGATGGTGGATTTACATGAAAGTCTCTTCCGTTTGACGTACTTTCTATCATATCACTAAAAAAATAAACAGAAATTACTTTTTCACCAGTATTATGCGCATTGATAATTTGAAGGGAAGATGTAATGTCTGTAAATTTATTTGACTCTTGATTGTTTTTCGTACCAAATATCTTGAGTATTTTCTTTGTAAATTGATTTTTCTCTTTTCCAATTTGGAGTTGATAGTCAAGCTCACTCATTTCTTTATCCGTTGTATTCATGTTGGAGATATCTTCCATTTCTGTCATGCAATTCAATGTCAGACAACGTCCTTTTAAGGTATTTTCATGAATATAATAGCCTTCTAATTGGTCTCCGGCTTTTAAAACACCTTCTTGTAAAATAGTAGTGACAGCTTCCTTATATTTTGATTGTACGTATGAATTGTCAAAGTCTATACTTACTGATTTATCAATGAAGATAAGCGATAAAATATTTTTGGATTTAGGTAAATTTTCATTCGTTGCTTCAGGTGAGCAGCTAAATGTAACACTAGAAATGAAGGCGATACTAAGTATAACCCAGACTTTTTTGAATTTCATAAATGGTAGAAAGTAAATTTAAAATATGTCTTTAAAATGTTCCAACTGTAACTCCGGTTTTTGAATAATTGAAATAAAGTCAAATCGAATATCGCCTGCCCACGGTTTTCTAGAAAGGTACGCCTCACCTGCTCTAAAGATTGCTTGTTTCTTTGCCTTAGACATTCCATCCTCCGGGAATCCAAATGTTGCATCATTTCTTAATCTAATTTCTACAAATACAAGTATGTTTTTCTCTTGTGCAACGACATCAATTTCCAAGTTTCCAATGCGTACATTGCGTTCTTGAATTTGATAGTTGTTTTTCACTAGGTACTCAACGGCATAATCTTCTCCAAATTTTCCTTGTTCTTTTTTATCTTTCATGGCACTCATTCTTGTTTGAAGTTGTAATTTAATAAAAGTTACTTTAATTAGAAATTTTCTAATTTTAACAAAACGAATGTTTAAATGGAAAAAAATAAACAAGTCATTTTCAAATCGCTTGGTTTGATTGACTATAAACAAGCTTGGGATTTACAAGAAGGATTGTTCAAAAATACGGTAGATAGTAAGTTGGAAAGTAAAAGACAGCCAAGTAGTAATGCAATACAGACTACAAACCATCTTTTGTTTTGTGAACATCCTCCTGTTTATACGCTGGGGAAAAGTGGAAAAATGGAAAATCTTTTACTTAACGAAGAAGAGCTAAAGGATAAAGGAGCCAATTTTTATAAAATTAATCGGGGAGGTGACATTACTTTTCATGGTCCTGGACAATTGGTAGCTTATCCTATCTTAGATTTAGATAATTTTTTTACGGATATCCATAAATATATGCGACTCTTGGAAGAAGCAGTTATCTTGACCTTACAAGATTTTGGAATTGAAGCTGGTCGAATTGATGGATTAACTGGAGTGTGGGTTGATTATATTCAACAGAAAAATCCACGTAAAATTTGTGCAATGGGTGTAAAAGCAAGTCGTTGGGTTACGATGCATGGCCTCGCTCTGAACGTAAATACAGATTTACACTATTTTAATTACATCGTACCGTGTGGGATTGATGATAAGGCTGTCACTTCTATGAATTTTGAATTAGGAAGGGAAGTTCCAATGTCTGAGGTTGAATTGGCTTTGAAATTACACCTTGCGGATTTATTTGAGATGCACATTATCGATTAATAATTGAAAAAATGCATAAAATATATTTTGATAATGCTTCAACAACACTCTTATTTCCTGAAGTTTTGGAAAAAATGACAAAAGAGTATCATTACTTATTTGGTAATCCATCTAGCAGATTCCATTCTGCTGGTTGGGAGGCTGATGAAAAAGTGTCTGAAGCAAGAGCTTTTATTTCTGCTTTTTTGGGTGCTTCTCCAACTGAATTGGTTTTTACAAGTGGTTCTTCAGAGGGAATAAAAATGGTTTTCAATCATTTTTTTTGGAATAAAAAAGTACATGTTGTTACAAACAAAACAGAACATAAAATTACTCTTTTAGGGGCTGAGTCTCTTCAAAAAAGAGATTGGCAGGTGACGTACTTATCTGTTGATACAAAGGGTGGATTAGATTTTGAATACGAAGTAGATAATCTTCTGAAAGAAGAACACTACTTATTCGTACTTATGCTTGGTAATAACGAAATTGGCACCGTTCATGATTTAGCTCAATGCGTCAAAAAGATAAGACGTAACTTTCCCAATGCCTATATATTAACAGATGCTACACAGGCAGTTACAAAAATTACCATTGATTTTCAGTCGCTTGATGTTGATTTTCTTGTTTTTTCTGCACACAAATTTCATGGTCCTAAGGGCATTGGTGGTTTATTGATTAAAAAAGGCACTGAGTTTAGTCCATTTGGGATTTCGGAAGGACAAGAAAGAGGTAGGCGAGGTGGTACTTTAAATGTTCAAGGTATTCGTGGAATGTACCATGCATTGAGACAAGTACGTGCGATGAGTAAGGATTCAGTATTTCATTTAAAACAAAAAAGAGACATATTTGAGCAACTAATTTTTGCTGAAATCAATGAAGTTCAAAAGATAGGTGATGTAGAGAATAGATTACCCCATATTTCTAATTTATTGTTTCAGGGCATTTATTCAGAAGAGCTATTGCATTCATTCACGAAAGTAGCAGCATCAAATGGTTCCGCATGTAATTCAGCTAATATTTACCCTTCACACGTTCTTCTAGCAATCGGACTGACACCAGAGTTGGCGTTAAGTTGTGTTCGGTTCAGTTTTTCTTTTCTAACTACAGAAGAAGAAATAGAAAGTGGTGCAAAACATGTGATTGAGTGCATAAAAAAACGCTGGAAAAAATAATTTCCAGCGTTTTTTTATGCTTGTTAGTTGTCGAAAAACTTATTTTTTCCTTCATTAAGCCAATTCAGAAAGTCTTTTTCAGACGAATAGCCAATGGGTTTCATTATAATTGAGCCTTTTGCATCAATGATGATGTAATACGGTTGTGCATTGTTATTGAATTGTGTAATCTCATACTCCATATTTTTTGCTCCAATTGTCTTAATCATTTCGTTACTGTAACTTGATAGATATTGCTTTTCAAGTGGTAATTCTTTCTTGTCATCTACGTATAAAGAAGCAATGATAAATTCATCACCTAACACCTTTTTCACTTCAGGCTTTGACCATACATTTTCTTCCATTTTCCGACAATTTGCACACGCATATCCAGTAAAATCAATTAATATCGGTTTATTTGCCTGAACAGCATACATTTTTGCGTCATCAATGTCATAAAATCCCCAAAGATTATGTGGAAGTGCCCTCATGTTTTCAGCGGGTGCATTATTGGCGTTTGCTGTAGTTTCAATGGGAGCGGGTGGGAGTATACCAGACAAAGCGGATAAAGATTTTCCCGTAATTCCTGGAACCATGTAAAGTGTAAGTGCGGCAAAAATAGAGGCAAAAAACAGACGTGACCAATGGTATTTTTCAACTCGATTATCTTTAGAAAATCGAATAAGTCCAAGAATATAAAGTGTGATTAATACGCCTATAACTATCCAGATTAATAAGAACAAGTTTCTGTGAATCAGGTTTAGGTGATATGTCAAGTCAATGTTGCTCAAAAACTTAAGTGCTAATGCAAATTCTAAAAGTCCAAATACTGCTTTTAATTCATTTAGCCATCCACCAGATTTTGGCAGTGTTTTAAGGAACTGCGGGAACATGGCTAATCCGGAAAAAACAAGAGCGAAAGGAAGCCCAAAAGCTAGCATTCCATAAAGTGGACGCATTACCTCACCTTGCGACGAGTAAATCAGTAATGAACCTACAAAAGGTACAGTACAGCTAAATGATACAACGACGAGTGTCAGTGCCATGAAGAATATCCCAACAAGTCCACCTTTTTCGGATAATTGATCAATTTTATTGACTGTTTCATGAGGCATCACAATTTCAAATGCACCTAAAAGTGAAATACCAAATACAATAAATAGGATAAAGAAAATTAAATTAGGTATCCAATGTGTACTAATGAAGTTTAGGAAAGGTGCACCAAATAGCATAGTTACAAAACCCATAACACTGAAAATCGCCATGATGGACACGCCATAAAATATTGCCTTAAATTTACCCTTCTCTTGTTTGGTAAAGAAACTTACCGTCATCGGCATAATTGGGTAAATACATGGCATAAATATAGAAGCTAAACCCGCCATGAAAGCGATGAAAAGGAAGTCTAGTAAAGAAGATTCTTCTTCTTTTTCTGTTTCTAATTCATTTGTTTTTTGTAGTTCTTTTTGGGTTTGTAATGTATCAATTTGTGTAGGTTGTGCCGATACATTTGTTGTATCTTTTTCAACCAACATGAGCGAGTCTTTTTTAGTGACATTTTTTACAGTCGGACTTGCTGCGACAGAAATCGTAAATTTCTCTTTTCCGTTAATACATCTTCCATCAACATCTGTACAAGATTGAAATTCGATTTCTCCTGATACAGACACATTTTCGGATAAAATTTGTATTTTTTGTACAAATACTGCTTTGTCTGTAAAGTATTTGATATTTGCTCCCCAAATTTCATCATACTTTGTTTTTGGACTTTTTGGAGAAACGCCACCGATTAGTTTATATTCTTTACTAGGATTGAATAGAAATCTCGTTACAATTGGTCCAATTTCGGGGTCAAAGTCTGATGAGTATAGATACCATCCTTTTTTTATAGATGCTTCAAATCTTAATTCGATTATTTCACCGACAGTAGGATTTATATTCGATGCGGAGGATGTCCAAGTAGTTGGTGTTTCAATTTGAGCAAAAGAGACGATACTACTTATTAGAAGAATGAAGAACAAGGTTATTTTTCGCATTTTAAAGGCTTTTAGCATGCCTAGATAGGTCATGCAAAATTTGAGAATACATTTTAAACAAAAAATTGCTTGAAAGTATTCCATTTCAAGCAATTTCTGAAGTTTAAAACTTAGGCTTCTGTTTCAAGGATGTTAATTTTTTGAATTTTGTCTCCCTGTTTAATTAAATCGACAATATCAATGCCTTCCACTACTTTTCCGAAACACGTATGATTTCTATCTAAATGCGCTGTGTTTTGGCGATTGTGGCAAATGAAAAATTGTGAACCACCTGTATTTCTACCTCGGTGTGCCATAGATAATACACCCCTGTCGTGGTACTGGTTTCCACCATCAAGTTCACAAGGAATTGTATATCCAGGTCCACCGGCGCCAGTTCCGGTTGGGTCTCCTCCTTGAATCATGAAATTGGGTATAACACGGTGAAAGGTTATACCGTCATAATATCCCTCTTTTGCTAATTTGATGAAGTTTTCGACAGCAATTGGTGTGTCATTTTCATAAAATTCAATAATCATGGTTCCTTTATCAGTTACCATTTCTGCTTTTCTCATTTCAAAATATTTAGGTTTAATTTAATTCTGCTATAACTGTTTCTCCTCCGATTGGTTTGTCATCTAATTTAACCAAAACTTTAGCATCTAGTGGTAAATATATGTCAATTCTAGATCCAAACTTAATAAACCCGAATTCACTCCCTTGTTCTACCTCTTTACCTTCTTCTACATACCAACAAATTCTTCTTGCTAATGCTCCCGCAATTTGTCTAAATAGAACTTCTGTTCCATTAGGATGTTTCGTAACAATAGTTGTTCGTTCATTTTCAGTGCTCGACTTTGGGTGCCAAGCAACTAAATACTTACCTGGATGATATTTAAAATACGAAATTATTCCTGATAAAGGGTTAAAGTTAATGTGGACATTAAATGGCGACATAAATATGGAAATTTGTTTCCTCTTGTCTTTAAAATATTCTCCTTCATAAACTTCCTCAATTACAACTACTTTTCCGTCAGCTGGTGCTATAATTTGATTTACATTTTGTATTGTTTTTCTAACGGGTTTACGAAAGAATTGCAGAACGACTAAAAATAATACAATGCTTAGTATCCCGATAGAAGTGACAAACCATTGAGGAAACGAACTGTAAAACCGTAATAATGTGTTGATAATAGTTAGTCCAAAAATACTTATTAGTAATGTTGCTGTACCTTCTTTATGAATAGTCATACGAATGAGGGTTTATGGTTTCAGACTACAAATATAAAGATATTGCCTCCTTTACAGGTAATCTTACGTTATTTTTACAGTTTTAATATGAATGGGGTTTTTAAAAGTTAAGTATGCTGGATATAATTTATGACATGTTTCACGTGAAAAGGCAAATATATCCTTAAATAAATACTATATAATGAGAGAAAAAAAACTTAAAAATGTACTTACGAGTGTGGTTCTCGTCACAATCTCAAGTGTACTCTTATACTTTAATTACCAGACAATTGATGACTTAATTGGCTGGAATAATGTAAGCGAATTAAGAAATACGCAAATCATTGAAAAATTTGCTTTGGATAGTTTAAATAAATGGGAAGTACCACTTCCTCTTTATTATGTGTTCGAATATTATTTGCCTAAGCAAATCCCTAGATACGAATGGCTAAACTATTTCGTAGCATGTACCTTTATAATTGGTACAATGGGCACACTATACTATACCTTGAAAATTTCAAATAAATACTCATTTATTTTATTTATCACAGTGTTAGTTGCTTGGACATTGAGTCTAAATGTAGAAAACATCATAGGAACTGCAAGAAATGGAGCGTTTTTAATCTTATTTATGCCGATAGCTATCGCTAGTTATTGCATACAAACATTTAGCAGTTTTCAGCGAAAATCACTCTTGATTTGGTCAACGCTCACAGTTATTTTAATACTTCTGTTAGTTTACTTCGGACAAATAGATCATGCAAATATTGTAAGTGTAATAATTAATCCTTTTTACTTTTATCTTACTCTAAGTATTGGTTTTATCTTTTTATTGTCCAACACTGTCTTTGAGTTTTTAGTCCAGACTATTTCATCAAGTACTTCTGCTAAAGGTATAAGTTATTGGAAGAAAATAGTCGTGGTATTTTTAATTTACCTATCAAATGTAGTGATTTTGTATGCACAGGAAGCAAAGTTTATAGAGGTACAACAAAGAGTATTCACACCAATAACTCTTGTTGTTATATCATTACTGATTATCATTTGGAGTCTTAAAAGTTGGAAAAATAACACAAAGCTACTTTTTTGGAGTACGTTAATGATAATGGCTACGCTCCAAATATATATGACTTTGTATGTTCATGAGGCATTCCAAGAGTTTATCGCAGAATATATAACTATTGCGTATATGCTAGTTCCAACAGCATATCTAATTTATCTTTTACTTAATTTTTATCCAATTATAAATCAAGGCTTACCTGTACATAAAGTTATTCATAAACCAGTAAATGTTTCGTGGCTTCTTCCACAAGTAGGAGCAGGTTTTGCTATTATATTTTTTCTTTCTTTCAAAAACGGATATTCTGTTAATCAAATTATTGCCACAAAAAATAGCTTAATGGCTGATTTTTACCTAGAAAAAAAGGAAGAAAATATCGCAGAAACATTTCTTAAAACTAGTATCGCGTATGATTTATACAATCATAGGGCAAATTATGTATTGGGAGGGTTGGCAGATAAATACGGAGATAAGTCGGCAAGTATATATTACTATAAAAAGGCAATTCAAAAATACCATACAGCCCACAGTTATATCGCATTAGCCCAAGTATTAGAAAATGAAAATTTATTTTTTGATGCTTTATTTGATCTATCAAAGGGAAATACATTCAATACAACTTCAAATCAATTAGCTACATATCAGGCGAAGTTGTATGATAAAATAAATAATCAGGATAGTACATATATTTATCTGCAAAAAGCAAGTAAAATTTGTTCATCATGTGAGATTGAACAAATGAATGATGTCAGCTTTTGGGTGAAAAATGGAACAGAAAAGAAAAAAAAGAATCTGATAAAAGATATAAGAAACCTAGATTTATCTAAAAGTCACCCTAATTTAAGTGCAATTACTGTACTCTCCGGAAGTATTCATACAAAAGAAAACGACTTTATATTGAAAAGTGAAGTATTAAGTGTACTTGACTTTGCGATTTTATTCAATCGAATTTCAAATAGGAATGATTTGTATAAATTAAGTCCAGAAAAGATGAAAAGTATTGTAGAAAATCCACTAAATGAGCAGTTTGCCTCTGAATTAATGTTTATCGAAGCTATTAATTTATATAAATATGGCAAAAAAACGGATGCTATCTCAAAATTAGTTCAACTGAATACATTGGCAAAAGAGAAAACAAATATACACGGAAATGTAGCCTTCGGTTTGTTATTTGAAGAAGCGGCGTTTGAGGTAATAAAGGAAAAACTGGGAACTTATATTCCTGAAGAAAAACAAAAATGGTTGATTGAACCAGATATTGTAGAAGTATTTAAGAAGAAGAATAAGGAAAAGTATGAGAATTTAAAAAATATACATGAACGAAAGGAAATAAACATAGATTCACTTTATCAACAAGCACCATACAATACAGATTGGATAATTTATCTGGTGAATAAATCAGAAAAAGAATATGGGAAAGAACGTGCATATCGGTTCTTGGTGAGTACACTTGAAAATAATCCACATGAAAGTCTATTATGGAAACTGTATGTGGAAAAAAGTATTGAAATGAATTTATTGAGTTACGCGGAAGATGGTATTTATGAATTAGAAAAATTAGGTGCAGAGACTGATTTTGTAAAGGAAACCAAGAAGACAATAAAATCTATAAAAGAATCGAATACTTTCAAATAGAAAGAAATCCATTAATATACAATATAAACCACTTTCATAAAGATTAAGCGCGTTGATATAAATTAAATAGCACACCGAAAGGAAGTTAGTAAGTTTGTTATCTAAATGAGTGAAAAGTGAAAATAATTGAAACAAAAAATATCTCCAAGAGATATGTAATGGGTACAGAGATAGTTGACGCACTAAAGTCTATCTCAATAACTATTGAAAAAGGAGAATATGTAGCATTTATGGGGCCTTCAGGCTCTGGAAAGTCAACCTTAATGAATATTATAGGTTGCTTAGATTCACCAACGTCTGGTAACTATATATTGAACAACAAAGATGTCAGTTCAATGTCAGAAGGAGAATTGGCAGATGTGCGGAACAAAGAAATTGGCTTTGTTTTTCAAACATTCAATTTATTACCTAGGCAAAGTTCTCTTGAAAACGTGGCATTGCCTTTAATATATGCAGGATTTAATAAACGAGACCGTACTGAGAGAGCACAACAAGTGTTACAAAGTGTTGGGTTGGGAGAAAGGTCTATGCATAAACCAAATGAACTGTCTGGTGGTCAAAGACAAAGGGTTGCAGTTGCGCGCGCATTGGTCAATAACCCAAGTATACTTCTTGCTGATGAGCCAACGGGTAATTTGGATACACGTACTTCGTATGAAATTATGGGCTTATTTGAAGAAATTCATGCAAAGGGGAATACAATTATCATGGTAACACACGAGGAGGATATTGCAAATTATGCGCATAGAATTATACGATTAAGAGATGGGTTAATAGAGTCAGACACAAGAAACCCGAACCCAACAAATCCAAAAAAAATGGCAGAGGAGTTAAACAAAAAACTTTCGAACTAAATTTATCGTTTATATCAAAAAAATATAATTCAAATGAAAAGTATCCTAGTAACCCTATTGACAGTAATATTTGCTGTAACGAGCACAATAGCACAAAAAGCGCCAGCAAGCCCTAAAGTTGTAGCTGAAAGTCAAAATACTGTAATTACATACGGGCAACCTTCCAAAAAAGACAGAGAAATTTTTGGTAAGCTTGTTCCATACGGCCAAATTTGGAGAACAGGCGCCAACGAAGCAACGACTGTTCAGTTTAAAAAAGACGTTACTTTTGGCGGAAAGAAAGTGAAAGCAGGCACGTATTCCTTGTTTACAATTCCGACAGAAAGTGAGTGGACAATTATTCTTAACTCAGAATTAGGACAGTGGGGTGCATATAAATACAATGATATCAAGAAAAGTAATGTGGCAGAAGTTAAGGTAAAGGCGACTAGTCAGTCGGCAACTTTAGAGAAGTTAACAATTACAACAGACGATAAAAACATTACAATTGGTTGGGATAAAACATCTGTATCTGTGGATACAAAATTCTAAGTTATCCTTAGTTTTAAAACCAAAAAGAGGCGGAGTAACACATTACTCCGCCTCTTTTTGTGAAATTAAGCTCAAATTTAGTGTACACGAACGTTGACATTCTGAACATAATCAGCGTACACTTGTTCGATACCTGATTTCAAGGAAATAGACGCTTCCCAGCCAAGTTCGCGCAATTTGGATACGTCCATTAATTTTCTTGGTGTGCCATCAGGTTTACTCGTATTCCAAACAATTTCACCTTTAAAACCTACAACCTCTTGAATTGTCTCAGCCAATTCGCGGATAGTTACATCTACTCCCGTTCCGATATTGACAAGTGTTGAATCATGGTAATGTAACATAAGAAAATAGCAAGCGGAGGCAAGGTCGTCGGCATGTAAAAACTCACGCATAGGCTTGCCAGAGCCCCAAACTTCTACAGACGAGGAATTATTCGTTTTTGCTTCATGAAACTTACGAATCAGAGCAGGAAGCACATGAGAGTTATTCAAATCATAATTATCATTTGGACCAAATAAGTTGGTAGGCATCACAGATATGAAATTGCAACCATATTGGCTTCTATATGCTTCACACATTTTGATTCCCGCAATTTTAGCAATAGCGTAAGGCTCATTTGTTTCTTCCAATGTGCCTGTTAAAAGATATTCTTCTTTTAATGGTTGAGGGGCTAGTTTGGGATAAATGCAAGAAGAGCCTAAAAATAAGAGCTTTTTAACTCCATGTAGATAAGACTGATGAATAATATTATTCTGAATCTGAATATTATCGTAGATAAACTCTGCTCGATATGTATTATTGGCATGAATTCCGCCTACTTTAGCTGCAGCTAAAAAAACATAATCTGGTTTTTCCGTTTCAAAAAAATGAGCCACAGCCGCTTGGTTTCGCAAATCAAGTTCTGAAGACGTACGGAAAACAAAATGAGAGTAACCCTCAGATAAAAGTTTTCTATGAATGGCAGAACCGACCATCCCACGGTGACCGGCAATGTATATTTTGGCTGATTTTTCCAATTTTTTGTTAATTTGTAGCGTTTTACAAAGATTACGCGAATTTACGACACCTTATTCTAAAATGAAAAATAAAGTAATTATATGTGCGCTTCTGCTTTTAAACTCTGGGGGGGAACTGCATAGTCAATCTACTATACCAAAACCAAAAACGAGGGAAGAAATTCGAGCTGAACGTAAAAAAATGACTATTGAACAGAAAATTGAGAGTATTTTACCTGTTGATGTTGATTTACCAAGTTTGAAAATGAATGGGGAGAAGGCAGATATACAGTCGGTTGACGACGCAAAAAAGTTTATCAAAGAAACAATTCCCGGCATTGGTCAAAAAGCAAAGGATAAAGTAAAAAAAACGGTTGACAAAGGGGAAGAAATATTGACAGTTTTTGATGGTAAAAAATACAAGGGTATACCCATATCAAAACAGGTAATCAAACAAGGTACTGGCGCACGTTTTCGTTACACAGAATTTTACACCTTGAAAACCTTTCAATCCCCAAATCCTTACATCAGAGAACTACATTGGATGGACACCAAGACAAAAAAAGTTGTAACGGGGATTGGTAGAGATAGAAATAGATATGTCCTATTACATGGTCCTTACCAAGAATATATAGGTGAGGTTTTAATACAAGAAGCAAATTACTATTTAGGTGCAAAGGATGGTAGATGGCTTACGCATGACAGAAATAATATCCTTCTAGACAAAGAATATTGGCAAGAAGGATTTTTAGAGGAATCAGAAAAAACGTTCTACGATAGTTCCAAAACAAAATTAAAGGAAGTTATTCCGATAAAATTTGGCGAAAAAAATGGTAAGTACTATGCGTATCATCCGGAAGGAACTCTTTGGATGGAAGGAGAAATGCAAGATGGTCTGCGTGTAGGAAAATGGATTGAGTATTATCCGCAAGGCAATAAAAGGAAGCGTGAATTAGAATACACAAAAGAAGGAAACGAAGAAAAAGTACTTCGTGAATACGACGAGAAAGGTAAAATAGTATTCGAATTAAAATAGATTGAAGGAAATAAAACCACTAGAAATAGACAAATGAAGTGATTTTTTAAAGGTTTACAAAACATAGATTCCATATATTCTACAATAAAAAGGGCAAATTCTTTACTATTCTCTAAAAAAAATCCAATATAGATTTGCTTTATAGTGAATGTGTTATAATTTTGCAATCCAAAAACTACGATTATTTTTCTAAATCACTTCATATCTAATGGCAAATATTGGTAAAATCTCGCAGATCATCGGGCCCGTTGTGGACGTTAGCTTCGAGGGTGAGTCTGCTTCTCTACCTGAAATTTTAGATGCTATCTCAGTAACTAAATTGAATGGTCAAAAAGTTATTCTTGAATGTCAACAACACCTTGGTGAAGATCGCGTACGTACCATTGCAATGGATAGTACAGATGGTTTGCAAAGAGGAATGGATGCGGTTCACTTGGGCTCTCCAATCACGATGCCAACCGGCGAAGAAATCAAAGGACGTTTATTTAACGTAGTTGGTGATGCTATCGATGGCTTGGGTGCCGTTGAAACAAAAGGAATGTCTATTCACAGAGCAGCGCCACGCTTCGAAGATTTGGCAACAGCTACTGAAGTCCTTTTCACAGGGATTAAAGTTATTGACCTTTTAGCTCCTTATGTAAAGGGGGGTAAAATTGGTTTGTTTGGTGGTGCCGGTGTAGGTAAGACGGTTCTTATCCAAGAATTGATTAACAATATTGCCAAAGCGTATGCGGGTCTTTCTGTATTCGCTGGCGTAGGTGAGCGTACACGTGAAGGAAATGACTTACTTCGTGAAATGATTGAATCGGGTATTGTAAAATACGGCGATGCTTTCAAACACTCAATGGAAGAAGGTGGTTGGGACTTATCTGTCGTAGACAGAGACGCCCTAAAAGAATCACAAGCAACATTTATTTTCGGACAAATGAACGAGCCTCCAGGAGCACGTGCTCGTGTAGCACTTTCTGGTCTAACTGTCGCTGAACACTTCCGGGATGGAGATGGTGAAGGAAAAGGACGTGATATCTTATTCTTTATTGATAATATCTTCCGTTTCACACAAGCAGGTTCTGAGGTATCCGCTCTTCTAGGTCGTATGCCATCAGCGGTAGGTTACCAACCTACACTTGCAACAGAAATGGGTCTTATGCAGGAAAGAATTGCTTCAACAAAAAGAGGTTCAATTACATCTGTTCAAGCAGTATATGTACCTGCCGATGACTTAACTGACCCCGCTCCAGCAACAACGTTTGCCCACTTAGATGCAACAACGGTATTAAGCCGTAAAATTGCTGAATTAGGTATTTATCCAGCCGTTGACCCACTTGACTCTTCTTCACGTATTTTGTCTGAAGAGGTTCTTGGAAAAGCACATTATGACTGTGCACAACGTGTAAAAAATATCCTTCAGAGATACAAAGAATTGCAAGATATTATCGCCATTCTTGGTATGGAAGAACTTTCAGAAGAAGATAAACTGATCGTATCAAGAGCTAGAAGGGTACAAAGATTCTTATCTCAACCATTCTTTGTAGCTGAGCAGTTCACAGGTTTGAAAGGTGTTCTTGTAGATATCAATGACACAATCAAAGGTTTCAATGCAATCATGGATGGTCAATATGACCACCTTCCTGAAGCTGCATTTAACCTAGTTGGTACTATTGAAGATGCCGCAACAAAAGGTGAAAGACTAATCGCTGAGGCGACAAAATAATAAAAATCCCATCTTAACCGATGGGATTTCACGCTGAAAAGAGTATAAATATGCGCTTAGAAATAATTACTCCAGATAAAAAAGTATTCGAATGTGAAGTTGACTCTGTGATTCTCCCAGGGAATCAAGGCCAGTTTCAGTTGCTGAAAGATCACGCGCCAATGGTCAGTACATTAGCTAAAGGTGACTTGTTCTACGAAGAAGCAGGTTCAAAAAAGTCGATGGTTGTAGATGGCGGTGTGGTAGAAGTATCCAAAAATAAAGTTTTGGTACTCGCTGAAGCAGTTCTTTGAAAAATATCAATCATAAAAAAAGCTCAATTCTGACCGAATTGAGCTTTTTTATGATTGATAGGCTTATTTTTTAATGTTTACAGCAGGATTTCCAAAGACAGTTTCTTTCTCTTTTACATCTGAAACTACTACAGAACCCGCACCAATTCGTGCGTTCTTCCCGATTTTTACACCACTAACTATAACTGCACCTGACCCGATGAACACGCCTTCTTCAATTTGAACTCCAGAATTAATGAGCGCGCCAGAGCCAACGTGTACAAAATCTGCTATTTCAACATTAGGATCTATGACAGAATTGCTAAGTAAAATGCAATGATTCCCAATACTAGCTCCGGCGTTTAAAACAACACCAGCAGCAATCAAATTCCCATGGCCAATTATGGCTTCTTCAGAAATAAATGAACGAGGATGGATACCATTTACAGGCATGACCTTGCGTCTTTCAAGAAGTAATTTAACTATCGACTTTCTATCAGCTAAGTGTGATATAGCCACAAATGCTTCTGTTTTATATCCAATTAATTTTAAAAAACCGTCATCATCTGTTTCCCCTAAAACGGTGACTTCACTTATTTCTTTGGTATGCAATTCTTTATTATCATCTAAAATTCCATAAATAAGAACTTCATTCTGATTGAAAATGTCGATAGCTAGTTTTCCTAATACACCACCACCGAAAATTATAACTGGGTTTTTCATTTTTTACTTTTCTTTAAATCACAAAGATACGGGTTACTTATTTTGCTTAAGCCAATCCAAGAATAAAATGTAATGCTCTTTGTATTTCTCTTGTGTCGTATTTAGTAAAATAGAAAGAGCAAATGGGATATGATTTGATTTATTACCACCATAAATCGAGGAATCAATTTCTTGAAGTGCGTCCAATAGTCGCTGGTTTGGTATTTCTTGGAAAATTTCTTTTGTCGTGAAAGAAGTGTAAGGCTTTTTTTCCAACCATTCCATATATTCTTTCCATAAAACCAAGGACTTTACGATATTGTCGGTGTTTGTAAAATCTTTGGTTTGTTTCTTGAAAGAATTGGTGAAAACTTTATTTTTCCTGCTAAAAAGAAATAAATGATACTGTATTCGAATTCTTTTTCCCATAAAAGCATAAATAAAGAAAGCTATAGCTAGTAAAATAACCACACCTCGTAAAAAACCGAATAGATTAAAGTCCTTTGGGAGGTTCTCGATTACGGGGTATTTTTTAAGTGAAAAACTGCTTAATCCTGTTGCTTTAGGGAAATAAGTGTGAGTGTATATACGATCATTTTTACTATATATCGCCAAGCTATCACCTGTAGGTTTCCTAGAGAAAACAGGCATCGAAAGGTCATGGTATGGACTAATATCAAAAGTAACCAATGTGTAAACAATACTATCTGTACTTACATTATTTTGAGTACGCGTAGGGAAGAATGTTCGATTAATGATTTCAAATGGTGGAATTGAATAGGATTCATCTGGAAAGAATACGTCCTCGTTTGGCGCATGTTTGTATGTCAAAGAATAATAAATAGGCTTTCCTATAAAAAGGCTATCGTCAATAAATTTACCATAAACAGGGGCTACTTGGGCCTCTAGTTTGGGAGAGAACAAGCCAAAGGCAGTCAGTATAAGTATTGCAAAAAAATTACTTGGATGAAGCATTTATTTATTAATTTCTAATTCGAAATAATTGAACCAATCTTGGTACATAGTCTTCTTGTGCATCTATACTTAGATAAGCTGCATTGTGTTGTTTACAAAATAGTTCAAGCGTTTGTTGACGATCAATAATTACTTGTCTTATATCTTTTTTTGTCGTGTTGGAGGATGTGTTCAACCAAATGGTACTACCAGATTCTTTATCGACAACCGGAATAATACCTAAGCTGGGTAGTTCAACTTCACGTTTATCAAATAAATGGATAACGACTAAATCGTGTTTTCTGGAAAGTGCTTTGAGGTTATTTAGATAATTTTGATCATCTAGGAAGTCAGAAATCAAGATTAGTACACTTTTTCGCTTCAAAATATTCATAGCAAAATGTAATGCAGCGTTAATATCTGTTTTTGAGGATATAGACTGTAGTTTGAATAACTTCAAGATAAACTCATACCCATGCTTCATCCCGTGAGAAGGTCGAAGGTAGAGTTCCTTTTGGTCAGTAAAGCAGTATAAACCTACATGGCTCGCTTCACGAATAGCAGATAGGGCAAGAACACCACAAATTTCTTTAGACGTATCAATCTTTTGCCGATTTGTGTTTCCAATCTCTTGAGATGCGCTAATATCAAGCATAAAAAATACGTTTTGTTCTTTTTCCTCTTTAAAAATCTTAACGTACGTTCCGTGTCCTTTTGCTGTTGTATTCCAATCAATACTCCGAATATCATCACCGTATTGATAGGTACGCAAGTCACTAAATTCCAATCCTGAACCCTTAAAAATAGAATGAAAGCTACCCCTCATTTGGGAATTAACCGCTTTTCGTATTTTGATTTCATACTTTATCAGTTTTGATAGAATATTCTGCATAAGTGTTTCGCTATTACATTAGAAATATGAAAGGCCACTAAAAAATACGTTAATCCTATTAACTTTGTTATTCGGTAAATAATGTACTAAAAATGGATAGGCTACGATTAAAGCTACGTAAATTAAATCAATTTATTCTATTTTATCCATGGGTAGTCGCTGTGGCAAATATAGGGTGTGTTTCAGAACCTAAACAACCAAAGGATATAATTCCCCGAAGTATAATGGTAAAAGCAATCGCAGACTTTTACTTGCTAGACGCCAATGTTTCAAGAATGAATTTTGTAGATTTAGATTCTGCAAAAATAGCTTTTCATTACTTTGAAAAAAAAATATACGATAAATATCAAGTCGATAGCGCTCGATATGCAAAATCGTATCAATTTTATGGCGAACAACCACAAATTATGTTAGAAATATATCAGAATGTAAGCCAAGAGCTTGAATTAAAGAAGGATAGTATCTACCAAATCAAAATGACGAAACCATCTAAACCAATCAAAGCATCTTCATGAAAGAAAATTTAGTGATTATTCCTACCTATAATGAACGCGAGAATATAAATGCCATATTAGAAAAGGTTCTTTCTCTCCCAATAAGGTTTGATGTTTTAATAGTGGATGATGGTTCCCCCGATGGCACTGCTGAAATTGTAAAAGAAAAAATAAATCTATATCCCGACCAAGTTTTTATTGAAGAAAGAAGTGGTAAAATGGGACTCGGGACTGCTTACATTCATGGTTTTAAGTGGGCTTTACAAAGAAATTATGCCTATGTGTACGAAATGGATGCCGATTTCTCACATAATCCCGATGATCTTATTCGATTATATAAAGCTTGCTCAGAGGAAAAGTATGACTTGGCAATTGGTTCAAGGTATATTAGGGGGGTTAATGTCGTGAATTGGCCTATCGGGAGAGTATTAATGTCATATTTCGCGGGTGTATATGTTCGTTTTATTACAAGAATGCCAATTATGGATCCTACAGGTGGTTTTATATGTTATAGTAACCAAGTTCTGACAACAATACCACTTGATAAGATTACATTTGTGGGTTATGCATTTCAAATTGAAATGAAGTTTAATGCTTATTTATATGGCTTTAACTATGTTGAAGTACCTATTATTTTCACAGATAGAACAAAAGGAACTTCTAAAATGTCTACCAAGATTTTCAGAGAAGCTGTTTTTGGTGTGTTACTTATGAAAATATGGAGTTTGTTTAAAAAATTTACGCGTTCATCAATCTAAACAAAATTATTAAATGTCTTTAAAGTCTATTCCATTACAAAAAATACATGAAGAAATGGGAGCCAAAATGGTTCCGTTTGCTGGTTTCTTAATGCCCGTGAGATATTCATCTGATTTAGAAGAACACCTCTGTATACGTCAAAAAGTTGGTGTTTTTGATGTATCTCATATGGGGGAGTTTATAATTGAAGGAGAGGGAGCTCTAGATTTAATTCAGCGTGTTTCAGCAAATGATGCTTCTAAGTTAATCGATGGAAAAGTGCAGTATAGTTATTTGCCAAATCAAACGGGAGGAGTTGTAGATGACTTACTCGTATATAGAATGGGTGAAGAAAAGTATATGCTGGTTGTGAATGCCTCTAATATTGATAAAGATTGGGACTGGATTAGTCAATTTAATGTATCAAATGTAAAAATGACGAATATCTCAGCTGAAACCTGTCTTTTTGCTTTGCAAGGATCTAAAAGTGTGGATGTGTTATCCAAATTAGTTGATTTGGAGAAAGTTGATTTAAAATCAATGGAGTATTATTCGTTTAAAATTAGCGACATAAAAGAGGTAAAAGAAGTAGTTATCTCTGCAACAGGATATACAGGAGCTGGTGGTTTCGAATTATATGTGTCCTCAGATCAAGCAGAAACTCTCTGGAATTTGTTATTTGAGGCAGGTAAAGAATACGAAATATTACCAATTGGTCTTGGTGCTAGAGATACCCTGAGGTTAGAAATGGGTTATTGTTTATATGGAAATGATATAACCGACGAGACTTCACCTATTGCTGCTGGTTTAGGTTGGGTTACAAAGTTTACAAAAGACTTTACCAACTCTACAAGTTTATTTGAACAGAAAAAATCAGGTACAAGCGAAAAGCTAGTCGGACTACTAATGGAAGATAAGGGAATTCCAAGAAGTCATTATAGAATAGCAGATGAACAAGGCCATGAGATAGGGGAAATCACTTCGGGAACAATATCACCTGTTTTAAATAAAGGAATCGCTTTAGGTTACGTGATGTCGGAGTTTGCGACAGTAGGACAAATTGTATTTGTGAAAGTTAGAGACAAATTGCTTAAAGCAAAGATTGTAAAGTTGCCTTTTGTAGGAAAAACAGTGTGAACGGTCTAATAAATAAGGTGAAACGAGGTGGCTTATCGAGTATAAGTCACCTCGTTTTGTTTAACTTTGAGTCAAACAACCTAACAAATATTACAAATGAAATTGAAAGATAAAGTCGCAATTATTACAGGTGGAGCAAAGGGAATTGGAAAGGCAACTGCTGAGTTATTTGTGGAAAATGGTGCAAAAGTTTATGTGTGGGATCGTGCAGAAATGGACGAAAAGGAAGGTCAAGTATACATGTCAGTTGATGTAACAAACTATGAAAAAGTTACAGAGGCTGTTCAAGCTATCCTTGATAAAGAAGGGAAAATAGATATTTTGGTAAATAATGCAGGCATAACAAAGGATAAATCATTATTGAAAATGACACAAGAGGATTGGCATCAAGTGATAGATATCAACCTGACAGGCGTGTTTAATTGTACAAAAGCGGTTAGTCAATCCATGGTTGATAGAAAATTTGGTCGTATTTTATGTGCTTCATCCGTGGTTGGTATAACAGGTAATTTCGGACAAACGAATTATGTAGCTACAAAATCTGCGCTCATTGGTATGGTTAAGACTTGGGCAAAAGAGTTAGCAAAACATAATATTACAGCGAATGCAGTGGCACCTGGTTTTATAAAGACAGACATGACAGATTTAATACCAGATGAAGTTAAAAAGACAATTGAAAGTGGTATTCCCGCAAAACGAATGGGACAACCTATAGATATTGCCAATGCATACCTATTTCTAGCGTCCGATGATGCCGCTTACATAAATGGTCAATGTTTGTCCGTAAATGGTGGAATGGCTTGATTGGTATGCTTGCATACTAATTGATAATTAATTAACTTTAAGCCTCTCAAATATGCAATATAGCATATTTGAGAGGCTTAAATTGTTCAACTCTATCATCAACAACAATGAATTTTACACTTTCTGAAGAACATTTGGCTGTACAGTCAGCTGCAAGAGATTTTGCTGAAACAGAATTGCTACATGACAGTATTGAAAGAGATACTAACTCTGTCTTCCCGTATGAACAAGTTAAAAAAATGGGAGAACTCGGGTTTATGGGAATGATGGTCTCTCCTGAGTATGGCGGTGGGGGTATGGATACCCTTAGCTATGTGTTAGCCATAGAAGAAATTTCAAAAGTAGATGCCTCAGCAGGCGTCATTATGTCGGTTAATAATTCGTTGGTTTGCTATGGACTCAATGAATATGGTTCCACATATCAAAAAGAAAAATATCTTACAGACTTAGCATCTGGAAAAAAACTCGGTGCGTTTTGCCTATCAGAACCTGATGCCGGGTCAGACGCGACTTCACAAAAGACAACGGCGGTAAAAGAAGGAGATAATTATATCTTGAATGGTATAAAAAATTGGATTACAAACGGAAGTACATCCGATATTTGTCTTGTTATGGCGCAAACAAATCCAGAATTAAAGCACAAAGGAATCAACTGCCTGATTGTAGAAAAAGGGGTTGAGGGTTTTGAAGTTGGAAAAAAAGAAGATAAAATGGGGATTCGTTCCTCTGATACGCACTCATTGATGTTTACAGACGTGAAAGTATCGTCGGAGAACAGAATCGGTGAGGAAGGTTTTGGCTTTAAGTTCGCCATGAGTACGTTGAATGGTGGACGAATAGGCATTGCCGCGCAAGCGTTAGGGATTGCGGCCGGCGCATACGAGCGTTCTGTGCAATATGCAAAGGAAAGAAAGGCATTCGGAAAAAAGATTTCCGAGCATCAAGCCATTCAGTTTAAATTGGCTGACATGAGAACTAGAATACAAGCTGCGCGTTTGCTTGTATATGAAGCAGCTCTCTTAAAGGATATGAAAAAAGATTATGTAGAGGCAGCAGCAATGGCTAAGTTGTATGCTTCAGAGGTTGCTATGTGGGTAACAACAGAGGCCGTACAAATTCATGGAGGATATGGATACGTCAAAGAATTCCATGTTGAACGAATGATGAGAGATGCAAAAATTACCCAGATTTATGAGGGCACATCCGAAATACAAAAAATGGTCATTGCAAGAGAAATTCTGAAATAAGTAAACGTTATCTCATAAAAGGGCTGTAAGATGATTTATCGTCTTGCAGCCCTTTTGCAATAAGATTAAAATTTGGACAAAAAATAGATGGTTTTTGTATCTATCAATGTGAAAGTCCAAAAAAAGGTAAGAAAAATAAAATTTCTTTTTTTCTTACAAGTAGCATAGAGTGTATCAATACTCGTAAAATAGGCTATTAATTAGACTTTTTTAAGAAATAAAAGAAAAAAATACAATCATTGTAGTATAAAACGTGTATCATAAAATAATCATAAATTTGAAAATTTTAGAATAATTATTAGTTTTGTACAAATTCTAAAACCAAAAAATAAGAATAAATACGGTTTTTGACGAAAATACTTACCCATTTTACGAGTTAAACTCCTTTTCATACATATTATGGAAGATTACAATAAAATCATCGAATCCTTAGGTGTCAAGTTTGCAAAAGCGAGACATATCCGTATTTTACAGCCCATCACAATCAAAAATGTGTACGATGTAGAAAATACTTTAATGGTTCTTTACGACGGAGATGTAAATATTGCTGGAAGCGATGAGCGAATCGAGCCGGGTGATATGCTGTTTATCCCAGGAGGAAAGGCAGCAACAATTACGTATGGAGTCGGTGAGGCAAAGCCCATATCGTATGAGGAGTTCATGACAAGAAGAGAAAATTACTTTGACGCCATGCGTGTGAAAGAGGAAATCGGGAAAATTAAGAATTCATTTGGGCTGATTGCCTTTGAGGCCAAGGTCTTTGATTCTGTGAATTTCTTTACGTCATTAGACATACCACCCTTTTTCATTCGTAAACACTCCAAATTAGCTCAACTCATTAAGGAAATTCTTCAAGAAGATTTCACGGATGAAGTAGGAAGAGGGCGTGTTATCCGAAATAAAACGGAGGAAGTAGTAATAGAAATTGTTCGTTACATTTTGGCTAATAGAATGTTTGTAGAACAGCTGGCTACAAACAGTACATACTTCAAAGATCCACGACTCATTGATATCTTTACTTATATCAAGAACAATATTGACGGAGATTTGTCAAATAAGCAGTTGGCAAATGTTGCAAACGTGTCAGAAGATTATGTTGGTCAATATTTTAAAATGTTGACAGGTATTAATCCACAAGATTACATAGAATATCAACGTATGGAGGCTGCCGTAACACTTCTAAGAACATCGAAGAAAAGCATTCGTGCAATCGGTGCAGAGGTAGGATACAAAGATACTGCCTACTTTTGTAGAAGGTTTAAAATGATGTTCGGTATACCCGCAGGAAAAATGAGAAGAAGAGAATCACTCATGATTGGATAAAAGAAAATGACAAGTAATTTGGAAAAGGGCGGAATGTTTTCATCATTCCGCCCTTTTTTAGTTAGCAACAATCACTTCTTCAGGGAAAAAGGAAACCTTTTGTATGTAATTTAAATCAATAGAATCAACTTCGAATACAAACCGTTTGTCCAATAGTTGGTCATTTACCCAGCAACTAACCCAATATTCATTTTCAAGGACAAAGACAGAGGGGTCAATCCGTTCAATCAGTTGGTGTTGCCCAGGAAGTAGTTCTTCATAAGAGTGCCGTAAGGTAGACGTTTGCGTAACAGATTCGTCGATTAACCCATAACCTGTAGAAGCAACCATGATGTTCTTTAAGGTTTCTTGTGAATGATTTATTAAAATAACTTGCCATTGGAAATCATCCGTTAATGGTTTCGCTATAACCGAAACGTCTTCCATGGGTAAAAGTAGAATGTCTTTTTTCATAAAAATGGATAAGATAAAGGAACTACAAAGAAAATAGAAAAAAATGTAGTGCTGAAAGAAAAATCGATAAATAGAAATGGGTTATATGAATTCGTTCGAAGAAAGTCGTGCGGTGTAAAAAACAAATTGATTAATTTTACAACAAATTAATCAAGTTAAACAGATATTGATAAAATGATATACCCTATTGTTGCATACGGAGATCCAGTTTTGAGAAAAGTTGCTCGTGATATAGATGAGAATGAAACAGATGTAAAAAAGTTAGTTGCAGATATGTTTGAAACAATGTATGCTGCATCAGGTGTAGGGTTAGCGGGGCCACAAATTGGAAAAGACTGGCGAATTTTTGTCGTAGACGGAACTCCAATCAACGAAGGAGAGGAGGAAATAGATGCATCACTCATTAATTTCAAAAAAGCATTTATAAATGCCGAAATAATCGAAGAGTCTGGTGAAGAATGGCCATATGAAGAAGGATGTTTAAGTATCCCAGGGGTGAGAGCAGACGTGAAGAGACCTTCTGAGGTAACTATAAGATATCGGGATGAAAATTGGAATGAACTGACAGAAACGTATAGTGGAATGGCAGCCAGAATTATCCAACACGAATATGATCATATAGAAGGAATCTTATTTACAGACTATTTGGCGCCTTTGAAAAAACAAATGCTCAAAAAAAGATTGACGAACATCACAAAAGGTATTGTAGATGCGGATTACCGAATGAAGTTCCCTAAATGATTTCAGAATCTTTGCGCATAGGAATTGTCCAGACAAATATTTACTGGGAGAGTACAATAGCAAATTTGTCTAGCTTGGAAGAAAAATTGGCTACTTTTTCATCAAAAGTAGATATTCTTGTTTTGCCTGAAATGTTTGCAACTGGGTTTTCTCCCAAATCTTTTCATTTAGCAGAAACCATGAATGGTCAGATTCATAGATGGATGAAGATGATGGCAAAAAAAATAAATTCTGCAGTGGTTGGTAGTGCGTTAATTCAAGAAAATGGACACTTTTATAATCGAATCATTTGGGTTGATCCAATCGGTACAACTGAGACGTACGATAAAAAGTATCTTTTTTCACATGCAGGTGAGGACAAGTGGCTAACGCCAGGAAGTCATCGAAAAGTCATTCATTGGAAAGGATGGGCAATAAAGCCATTAATTTGTTATGATTTACGTTTCCCAATATGGAGTTGGCAAGACGAGAATGAAATACACGATGTTTTGATTTATGTAGCTTCGTGGCCACAAAAGCGAAGTCCTGCATGGGCAGCATTGCTAAAGGCAAGAAGTATTGAAAATCAATGTTATGTAGTAGGGGTGAATCGCGTAGGAAAGGATGGATTAGGAAGTGATTACAACGGACTTTCTAGCTTATATACTTTCTCCGGTGATAAAATAGTTGAATTAGTGAATGAAGAAATAGTGCAGATTGTGCAAATTACAAAAAGTGACTTGAAAGAATTTAGGGATAACTATTCATTTATTCGAGATGGTTTTAAATAAAATTCAATTTTTTTTCGAAAAAGTTTGGAATTTAAAAAATAATCCTGCACCTTTGCAATCCCAAACGACATCAAAGTCAACGGGAGCATAGCTCAGCTGGTTCAGAGCATCTGCCTTACAAGCAGAGGGTCAGGGGTTCGAATCCCTTTGCTCCCACAAGCCTCCACTCACTCAGTGGAGGCTTTTTTGTTATGTGATAAATCAAAAAAAACATCCATCGGTAAAAAAAGGATGTGTAAAAATGCATAGATGAATTATATTTGTGCAGAATAGTTTTAACTTTGTGTGCTAATTACAGAACAATTAATCAACATAGGCTCAAATGGCTGGATTTTTCAATTTTTTAACAAGTGATATCGCAATAGATTTGGGTACAGCAAATACCCTCATTATCTATAAAGACCAAATTGTTGTGGACGAACCATCCATTATAGCCTTGGACAGAGTTTCTGGTAAGGTGCTTGCAATAGGGCATAAAGCCATGCAAATGCACGAAAAAACGAATGAGAACATTAAGACAGTTCGTCCACTAAAAGACGGAGTTATTGCAGACTTTACAGCTGCTGAATTGATGATTCGTGGGATGATTAAAATGATTAACACAGGAAAGAGTTTCTTGTTTTCTCCCTCACACAGAATGGTAGTTTGTATCCCATCTGGGATTACTGAAGTTGAGAAAAGAGCTGTAAAGGATTCTTGTGAACATGCTGGAGCAAAAGAAGTGTATATGGTGCATGAACCAATCGCTGCAGCTATAGGAATAGGAATAGACATTCAACAGCCTAATGGTTCTATGATTGTAGACATTGGTGGAGGTACCACCGAGATCGCTGTCATCGCGCTTTCTGGTATCGTGTGTGAAGCTTCTATAAGAACTGCTGGTGACTTGTTCACAAGAGATATTGTTGATTACATGCGTAGAGAGCATAACTTATTGATAGGTGAGCGCTCAGCAGAATTTATAAAAATACAAGTAGGAGCTGCATTACCAGACCTTGAAAATCCACCAGCTGATATCGAAATCCGAGGAAGAGATTTGATGACGGGTATTCCAAAGGAAATTAAAGTCACATTTAGTGAGATTGCGTATGCTTTGGATAAATCTATTTCTAAAATAGAAGAGGCAATTATGCGTGCACTTGAAATGTCACCGCCAGAGTTATCCGCAGATATTTATGAGAATGGTATTTACCTAACGGGTGGTGGTGCTCTATTACATGGGCTTGATAAAAGGTTAGCTTTAAAGACAAAACTCCCTGTTCACGTTGCTGATGATCCACTTAAAGCAGTTGTTAGAGGAACGGGTGAAGTGCTTAAGAACATAGAAAAGTATCAAGGAGTTCTTGTACAATAAGAGGTCTTCGTTTTTAGTATAAAAGATTATAATTAATTCGAGTACCCAAAGGCATTCTATCGTAGAAAAGAAAAATGCTTTTGGGTACTTTTTGTTTAAGCTATGTCACAATTATTTCGAATTTTTTTACAAGCAAGAAACTTTTTGCTCTTTATTGTATTAGAAATACTATGTATTTATTTGATACGGAAGAATAATAGTTACTGGGGGGTAATTGCCTTTGACTCTTCCAACTACTACGCAGCAAAAACATTGGAGTTTGCCAATGGTTGGAAAAACTATTGGGGCTTATTTCAAGTAAATGATGCTCTGGTAAAAGAAAATTTACACTTGAGAAAAAAGTATACAGATTTGTTGCAGGCGCCAATTGGAACAGACGCTAAATTGTATCATCCTGATAGTGTATTTAAAACACGATTTGATTTCAAAGTTGCTAAGGTTATTAATAGTTCAGTTGAATTAGTGGATAACTATATTACTATTGATAAAGGAACAAAAGACGGAATAAGACCAGGAATGGGAGTAATTAGTCCGACGGGCGTTGTAGGGCAAGTAATGGCTTGTACTGAGCATTTTTCGAGGGTTTATTCTATTCTCCATTCGAGTTACACGCTTTCTGCAGAAGTTGTAAATAAGAATCTAAGGAAAGATCCGAATATGAGTGCCTTAGGTATAGCGAAATGGGACGGGAAGGACCCTAAAATCATACAATTAACAACTATCGATAGATTTAAGCCAATTACAAAAGGAGATACGGTACTCACTTCACAACAGAATGCTATTTTCCCAGCTGGAATACCCGTCGGCAGAATCATTAGACTTGCTTCAGAAGCAGATGACGCATTCTTCAAAATTAGTGTGTTACTATCAACAGATTTTAGAAGTTTATCTTATGTTTACATTGTTGATAATAAGTTAAAAGACGAACAAGAATTAGTAGAAAAAACAAATTAAAAAAATATGGCTAGCGTTCAGCTTTTTAGACAATTATTCATCATCCTTGTTTATGTCTTTCTACAAGTATTTATCTTCAGAAACTTGGTTATAGCAGATGTGGCTTTTTGTTTTATATATATAGGGGTTATACTCTTTATACCATACGAAACATCTGACTTTTGGGTTATTCTATTGGGTTTTTTAATTGGCTTGTTGGTTGATATTTTTTACAATACGGCAGGTATACATGCTTCAGCTACAGTGGCAATGGCATTTGTTAGAGGATTTATCATAAAAGGTATTTTTCCTTCAAAAGGTGGTGATGCAGATATAGAATTGTCTATGGTAGGTATGGGAAGTGAAAAATTCATACGCTATGTATTAATAATGACAATGATACATCACTTTATCTTATTCTTCGTCGAAGTTGGCCATCTGGGCTATTTTGTTGGTACGTCAATCAAAGTTATTGGGAGTATCATTTACACAACAATTGTATTATCATTTTTACACAGAGTACTCAAATAATGTTTATTAGGAAAGCCTATTTTTACTTTTTATTTCTAGTTGGTATCGTTCAATTTGTATCATGTAGAAATAAAGAAGGAAAGTCAGAAAAGAGAGAAGAAAAAGTTGATCTAATTGCAATGAAAAAGCAGTTAGAAGCGATTAGAAAAGAGATAAATGCAGATGACAAAGAAAGAAAATTAGAAGATTTAATAAGAAGAAGAATAAAGAATGGGTTTAATGGAAGTATATTGATTGCTCAGAAAGGAATTGTTCTTGAGGATACATCAGTGGGTTATTCGGATTTGTCGACAAAAAAGATAAATATCTCCTCTTCAAAATTCCAACTTGCATCAATCTCAAAGACATTTACTGCCATAGCGGTAATGCAACTTGTTGAGGCAGGTAAAGTAAACTTGGACTATGAAATCCAAGTCTATTATCCTAATTTCCCGTACAAAGGAATTACAATAAGAAGTTTATTGTCTCATCGTTCAGGGCTTCCATATTATGAGTATAGCTTCGATAAAACGGTTCGTTATGAAAAGAAATATCCTACAAACCAAGAGATAATCAAGTGGTTTGAAGAAGCCAATCCACCGCCTGCAATTCATAACCTGCCAGATCACTACTTTGCCTACAACAATACTAATTTTGCTATTTTGGCTGCAATTGTTGAAAAAGCATGTAATTGTAGTTTTCAAACATATGTGAAAAAGAATATCTTTGACCCACTTGAAATGAAGGATAGCTTTGTTCAAAGTCAACAAAACGATACACTGTATGTCGAAAATAGAACATATGGGTATCAATATGGACGAAGACTACCCTTTGACTTTTACGATAATATAGTAGGTGATAAGGGCGTTTTTTCCTCTTCAAGAGATTTGTATAAATGGTATCAGGCATTAAGAGATGCCAAAATCGTGTCTAAAGAGAGTTTAAAAGAGATATTTTCGCCAAGAAGTTTCGAGTTTCCTGGTCTCAGAAATTACGGGTATGGCTTCAGGCTTTGGTTGAATAACAAGCAACAAACAGACTATATTTATCACACGGGTTGGTGGAAAGGTTACAATACAATCTTCTTCTTTGATTTGAAAAGGGACTTTGTAATCATAGTATTAAGTAATAAATTAGACAAGTCTGTGTACCAAATAAGAGATTTGATTGATGTTCTGGAAGATGGAAAGGCAAATACATTAGAAAATGATATTTTAGAGTAAATACTTTAAGTTAATGATAAAAAAAATAGGATTTAATGTAATCATTATTCTTCTCATTATTTCGTGTAAAGAGGTGGATAAAAACGTGTACGAAGAAAAAACATTATCACCAAAATGGTATCACGAAACGATGGCTCAAGTTACAGACGTCATCATACACGATATACTATCTCCACCCGTTGCGAGCAGGGTGTATAGTTATGTGACATTAGCGGGTTATGAAGCACTTGTATTTCAAAATGATTCTTTACAAACAAATGTCAATTTATTTAAAGGTCTAACGTCTTTTCCGAAGCCAGAAGAAGGGAAAACGTATAGCTTTCCTGTGGCGAGCTTTACAGCCATGCTGAAGGTGGCAAAAAGTCAGACATTTACGTTAGAAAAATATGATACGTTTGAAAAAGAAACCTACGAACAGTTTGAGGCGATGGGAATTCCGTCAAGCGTAATGAAAAGGTCGAAAGATTTTGGAGGGCAAATAGCTGATCATGTTATCCAATATGCAAAGGGGGATAATTATCTCCAAACAAGAGGGTTACGTTACACTGTGAAAAATGAAGAAGGAAAATGGGTTCCTACTCCACCCCAATATGGGGATGCAATGGAGCCTTATTGGCCAACAATTAGACCTTCTTTAATGGATTCTGCAGGTCAATTTCCACCAGCCCCGGTAATTCGATATAGCAAAGATGCAGGAAGTCCTTTCCAGAAAGAGGTAAAGGAGGTATATGAGACCGTCAAAAACTTAACAGAAGAACAGAAAGCTATAGCTTGGTTTTGGGATGATAATGCCTTTGTAATGAATGTGCAAGGTCACGTAACCTTTGCAAATAAAAAGATGACGCCAGGTGGGCATTGGATAGCAATTACAAGAACACTTTGTGAAAATAATAAAGCATCTTTAGCACAATCCTCACGTGCTTATATGGCAGTTGCAACAGCATTACACGAAGGTTTTATCAGTTCTTGGCATGAAAAATACAAAAGTGAAAAAATAAGACCAGAGACTGTCATAAATACAGAAATTGACCCTAATTGGGAGCCTTATTTACAAACGCCTCCATTTCCCGAGTATGCGTCAGGGCACAGTACTATTTCTAGTGCTTCTGCCGAAGTTTTAACAGCTATATTCGGAGATAACGTAGCATTTACAGACTCAACAGAGTATAAATACGGACATGGTGTTCGAAGCTTTACATCGGTAAGACAAGCTGCAACGGAATGTTCCTATAGTCGTTTATATGGAGGCATTCACTACCGTTCTGGTTGTGAACAAGGGCAAGCTGCTGGTATTAGAATTGGTCAATTTGTTATAAAAAAGCTAGAATTAATGTCAAAATAGCATGTTTGGTTTCTTGAAAAGTAAAAATGTGTGACAAGTTGTCTTTTTTTGTTGGTTGGAACATAAATTGAAAAATATGAATCAAGTTTCAATTTAAAATCAGAATAAAAATGAAGGCAATAATTAAAAATACCGCGTTTCATCCTTTCTTTTCGAACCATGTTCAGTATTTTGTAAATAATGTAGAAAATAAAGTAAAAAGCACGTTGAGTCCTAATACAAATATAAAAGAGGCTCCCACACACTTTTGCATTCAGATAGCTGCACCAGGTTTGGAGAAAAGTGATTTTGACGTGACAGTTTTAGAAAAAACACTAGAGATAAAAGTTGAAAAAAAAGTGAATGAAGAGTCTCAGTGGATTCGAAAAGAATTTGAGTTTACAGATTTTAAGAAAACGTTTTCTTTGCCTAAAAATATTGATAAAGAACGGATTCAAGTAAAATATAAAGCAGGAATTTTGGAAGTTGAATTGTATAAAACGGAGAAAATAGAAGAACCTAAGAAACTCCTAGTCAGTTAATAAAAAAATAGGAGTCAAAAATCATTTTGACTCCTATTTTGTTTATACAGTATCAAACCCTTTTATTTGAAAAATAAAAAGAAATAAAAACTCGTTTGTTTTTGTAAATTTTACCCGTAAATCATCAAAAAATATGCTTAAGTCGAATTGGAAAACAATACTTATTGCCGTTACAAGTAGCCTAGCTACAGTTGTTGGTTATCACTTTGTAGCGGGTTCTGGTAATGATGTCATTCTCAATGAAGTAGGTTCAGATGTAAAGTCAATGAATAGGCTTACTAACTTGTCAGGTGTTCCATCTGGTACTTCAACAGATTTTACATATGCAGCGGCTTTGGCTTCACCATCCGTAGTACATATTAAAGTGAAGTCTACTCAACAAAGCCGTCGAAGACCTTCTTTTTTTGATGAATTTTTTGGTTATGACCCAGAGATGTTCGGGCCACAATCGAGGCAACAAGAATCATCTGGCTCAGGTGTAATTATCTCAAGTGATGGATATATTGTAACAAATAATCATGTAATTGAAGGAGCAGATGAGTTGGAAATCGTTACATTTGATAAGCGTTCGATCAAAGGAAAATTAATAGGCAGTGACCCTTCTACTGATATTGCAGTTGTTAAAATAGATGAAAAAGATTTGCCAGCATTGGTTTTTGGTAATTCAGATGAGTCAAAAGTTGGTGAGTGGGTTTTGGCAGTTGGAAATCCATTTAACTTAGAGTCAACAGTTACTGCCGGAATTGTTTCTGCAATTGGAAGAGATATTAGTATTCTAAAACAAAAATATGCACGTAGTACACCAGAAGCAAGAACAGCAGGCGATACACCAATAGAGTCTTTTATACAAACAGACGCGGCTGTCAATCCAGGTAATAGCGGTGGCGCCTTGGTGAATTTGAAAGGAGAGTTAATCGGAATAAATACAGCCATCGCCTCACCCAATGGGGCATATGCTGGGTATTCATTCGCGGTGCCGTCAAGTATTGTTAAAAAAGTGACTGCTGATATTATTAGGTATGGAAATGTGCAAAGAGGCTATTTAGGAATTGTTCCAATAGAGATTAATACGAAAGTAGCCAAAGAATTAGGTCTCAAAGCATCGGCTGGGATTTATGTAGACCAAGTTCCTGAAGAAGGGGCTGCTTATGCGGCAGGTGTACGGAAAGGAGATATTATAGAGAAAATAGATGGGATTGATATAAAGACAGAGCCTAAGTTTAGAGAAATGATTGGTAGAAAAAGGCCAGGTGAGTCTGTTACTATTCACGTAAATAGAGATGGAAAAGAAAAAGACTTTAATGTTGTGCTTAGAAACCGTGAAGGAGGGAAAGATATAATTAAAAAGACAGAAACAGCGAGTGTATTACAAAACTTTGGAATTGAGTTAGAAGATATAGATGCTCAAACAAAATCAAGACTTGGTGTTGCCAATGGAGTTAGGGTTAAAAGAGTGATTGCTGGAGGAGAGGTAGCGCAAAATACAGATATAGAAGCAGGTTTGATTATTATACGCGTTGGTAATGTTAGAGTAAATAGTGTAGGGGATTTTGAAAAAGCGATTCTTACTGCCAAAAAGAATAGAGAAGATGGCGTTTTGGTTTGTGGAGTATACCAAGGTGTGTCTAGAAACTATTGTTGGGGTTTAGCACTCTAAACGGGTTCATTAAAAAAAATTGGGGCAATGAAATTTATCATTGCCCCAATTTTTTTTAATGAAGTTTTAAACTGTTTTTTAAACTGACAGATTCAGGAATAATCTTACAATTCGGAAATCGATTTTTGATAAGTGAGGAATACCTTTCAGCATCTAATTTATTGGTAAAATCTCCCATTTTTAGACGATAGGTTGGTTGGCTGTAACTGACGTATAATTCAGCATTTGGGAAATTTTGAAGAATATATACGCGCGCCTTTTCAAATTCTTCTTTATTATTTCCAACAAAAACTAAGATACGGTAACCCGATACTTCAGATATATTTTGATTATTTTGAACCATTGCTTCAATTTTAGACTGTAACTCCCCGTGAATACTTTGTACATTTGTTGAGGAGTTGTCTATATTTATGTCTAGCTCAACAAATTCCTCAGAAAATTCAATAAGATCACTGCTAAATTTTGGGCGTATCAATGAAAGGTCTTCTTCATAAGAAGAGAGACGAGCGTCTTCAGAGAAGGTTTGTCTTAAATTGGATGGCTTACATTCGTAAAGAAAGAGAGTAAACAAAAGAATGGATAATCTAGCGTTTTTCATTGCTTTAGATTAATTTGTGATGGTGAAGTCAATACAAATATACCTATTTGGACGAAATACAAGGTGACAATTCGTGAAAATCAAAATAAGAATGAAGAAAGAGATACTATTTTTACTAGTAATTATCCTTCATCCTGCTATCATAAAGGGACAAAATCTAGTTTCTAAACATGATTTTAGGTTTGAAACTGGGTTTATCGTTGCTAATAATGGATACGTACCGTTTGGTCTTAGAACAAATACAAATGGCTTAGTACCCGATTCTGGCCCAATTATTTATCAAGATGTCGAGATAAAAAGAGGGAATGATAGTCTCTACAGTATGAATGGGCAATTAAAAAAGTTTTCGATAAGTTATGGCTTAAAAACAAGGTTTAATGTTGGGCAAAAAAAAGAGGTACGTATAGGGGAAGCTTATCTAGGTATGAGGTATGGAGCTTTTGAGTTATATGGAGGAAGACGTTTTGAAATCCAGGGTATTGTGGATAGTTCTAATTCATCAGGGTCTTACATTTGGTCAGGAAATGCACTGCCACTACCAAGAATAAATATTGCAATAACAAAATATACACCTATTACAAAAAACGGAATAATCTCAATAAAAGGTAATTATGCACACGGTTGGTTTGATAATGGAGTGGTAATTGGCTCTATGCTACACCAAAAGTCATTTTACATGAGAATTGGGAAAAAGGACTGGAAAACAAAGTTTTACGGTGGGTTCAATCATCAAGTTCAATGGGGAGGTAAACCCGAAAAGCCATATATAGACCCACCTACTGGAAGACTAATTACTACTTTTTCATCTGGAATAGATACTTATGTGAATGTCGTAACGGGCATTAGTCTCAACAAAAACGATGCAGGGGTAGATTTGGATGGAGTTCCATACAACGAAGCCTTCAATAGAGCAGGAAATCATTTAGGTACTGTAGACATAGGGATGGAGTTTTTTGCGAAGGGAAGTGATATATTAATCTACAGACAAAGCATATTTGAAGATGGGTCACTTTTCTATTTGAATAACATCACAGATGGGCTTTATGGCGTCTCATGGACAAACAGAAGGCAAAATTCTACATTAAAGAAAATAACAGTAGAACACCTAGATACAAGAAGCCAAGGTGGAGAAACAGGAAGTGGAAATACAATTCCACAATTGAGGGGTAGAGATAATTACTTTAACAACAGTATTTATTCAAATGGTTGGACGTATAAAGGACAAGTAATAGGAAGTCCACTTTTAGCAACTATTTCACAATTAAACCTTGATCTCATAAGCCAAGTAGGTATTTCATCTCGTCTACCTAGAAGTTATGTAATCAGTAACCGAATTTCTAGTTGGTATATGGGTGTTGAGTATGGCTGTCAAATACTTGATTTTATAACACGAATAACACATATTTCAAGTTTGGGAAATTACTCGGTACCTATGGATGTCAAAAATACGTCTCTTTACCAAGGGGTTCGTTACGGAATCCGTGAATTTACTATAAAAAGTGACATAGGTGTAGATATTGGTAATTTATTAAGAAGTAAATTTGGAGTTCAAATTTCTATCTCAAGAGGTATTTAAACAAAAACAAAAGGTCAATGATTTACGTAAACAAAAAGCAGGTATCTATTAGGATGCGGCTAGCAGTTCTTTTTCTCTTTCTATCAAGTATCGCATTTGGACAAAATACACCAACTGTTGAAAATATTTCTGATAAAGAGTTAATGGCTTTGATAAAAGAGGCTGAAAGTAGAGGATTAAGCGAAGAACAGATTGAAACCCTAGCATTGGCAAGAGGTTATTCGCAGTCAGATATTCAAATAATTAAAGACAGAATTAATCAAATAAAGTCAGGTGTTTCGTCCCAAAAAATTGGAAATAACAATGAGTCAAGTAGAAAACAACTAGGTGAATTATCTGAAAGGGTTGTTACTACCATTGAGACGGAGGGTGAGACACAAAAGGAAAAAAGAGAAAGATTTGGGAAAGCATTATTTAGTAATAAAAAACTCGCATTTGAGGCAAATTTAAAAATACCCACACCTAAAAATTATCAGTTAGCGGCATCAGATCAACTCAAGATTGATATAACAGGATATGCTTATCAGCACTATGACGCAACGGTTTCGAATGAAGGGACAATTAAAATCGAGAATTTAACTCCTATTTATGTTAATGGCCTAACCGTAGATGAAGCAAAAGTAAAAATAGTTGAAAGACTAAAAAGTTTATATGCAGGCTTAAGAAATGGAGGGTTATCTATTGATGTAACCCTTGGAGATGTAAGGAGTATTCAAGTAACCGTCATTGGTGAAGCCGAGTCGCCAGGAACCTACACCGTTTCCTCTCTATCCTCTGTGCTAAATGTTATCTATTTGGCGGGAGGTCCTTCTGATATAGGAACTATGAGAAATATTCAGGTATATCGTGAAAATAAACTTGTAAAATCGTATGATATTTATGATTTATTGCTCCACGGCAAAAGAGACAATATGATTCTCAGAAATCATGATGTGGTTTTAATTCCAGTATCTGAGTACAATATTGATATTCATGGTGAAGTACGTAGACCAGGCATCTATGAGTTAAAAGCTGGAGAGTCTATGAGTAAACTGATAAATTATGCCGCTGGATTTACAGAAAAAGCATATCGGTCGTCAATCACTGTTAAACGAATGACGGAAAAAGAAAGAGAAATTATCACATTACTAGAAGCAGACTTGAATAGATCATTAGCAAAAAATGGTGACGAAGTAATAGTGGGTACTATATTGGACAGATTTACAAATAAAGTAGAGGTAATTGGTGCTGTATTTAGACCTGGAGAATATGCAATAGGAAAAGATATTCAAACTGTAAAACAACTAATCAATGCAGCCGAAGGAGTCAGGGAGGATGCATACGCACAAAAAGTTTTTTTACAGAGACTTAAAGAAAATGGTGATGTAAGCATCAGTCAAATTAATTTGATTGATATCCTAAATGATAAAAAAGAAGATATAGTACTGAAAAGGGAGGATAAAATAATTATCAAGTCGATTACGGAGATACGGGAAGCAAGAAGTATTAAAGTCATTGGCTCAGTGGTTACTCCAGGAGATTTCGATTACTTGGAGGGAATGACGGTTGAAGATGTCATTGTCTTTGCTGGAGGATATAAAGAAGGAGCAAATAAAGGTCAGGTAGAGGTAGCGAGAAGAGTACTAATTTCTGGGGATAATAAAGGAAAAGAAATGACAACACAAATTTTCACCTTCAATCCAAGTAGAGGTGATGATTTGAAGTTTAAGCTAAACCCTTTCGATGAAGTGTACGTAAGAGATAATTCAAATTATGAGGTTCAAAGAAAAGTGATTGTGTCTGGACAAGTAAAGTACCCTGGAAAATATGCTTTAGAAGGGCAGACGGATAGAATTTCAGATTTAATTAATCGTTCGGGAGGATTGAAAGAAAATGCTTTCATCGAGAGTGCTAAGTTCTACAGAAAAAAACAACTTTTGGGCGTTGACATTGCCACGATTGTTAAAGATGAAAGTTCAAATAATAATTTAGTTCTATTCGAAGGAGATAGTTTATATATCCCGACAAAAATAGCTACTGTTGAAGTAAAAGGGCAGGTCTTGAATCCTACAGTTGTAGCCTACAGCCCAAATTATTCATTTGGTGATTACATTTCACTCGCGGGTGGATATACAGATAGTGCGAGTGTCAAAAAATCGTACGTAATCTATGGGAATGGTTTAATGGACAAAACAGAAACATTTTTAGGGATTAAGAAGTATCCTAAACCGGAAATGGGGATGACTGTTGTTGTACCTACAAAAAGAAAAAATACACTTACAAAAGCGGAGGTATTCACATTGAGCTCAAGCTTAGCTTCATTGGCATTGGTACTTGTTAACTTGGTTAGATTGATTCAGCCGTAATCAAATAATAGAATGGAACAGAAAGAAGAAATTATCACGATAAGTTTGAAAGATTTTTTTCAAGTAATATGGAAAGAAAAGATAATTGTTGTTGCAATTATATCTTTGTTTATTGGGCTTGGAGCATATATAGCATTTACAAAACAAGAACAGTTTACGGCAAGTGGGCGTATATTACCTGAGTTTGAAACAAAAGGAGGCGGACTCAGTCAATTTGCTGGACTTGCTAGTTTAGCGGGTGTCAGTTTAGATAAGGCGAGTGGGGGCGAGGCAATTCGACCGGATTTGTATCCTGATATTCTGAAAAGTATTCCTTTTTTTAATACTCTTTTTGATTTTCAAGTCATTACGAGGAATAACCAGAAAATGACTTTCAATCAGTTTTATGATAAGGTGATTGATCAAGGTAGGGAAGTAGATCCTAAAAAACTAGATTCGTTTAAAATTAAACCAAACGGATACCTTATCCAAAATCAGTTAAAAGAGGAAAGAATTGAGGCATTAAAGGAAAGAATTACGGCGGTAATTGATAAAAAAAGTGGGGTTATTACAATAACTGTAAAAATGCCTGATCCTGTTGTAGCGGCGCAGATAACCAAATTTTCGATGGATTATCTCACAGAATATGTGACAGAATACCGGACAGTCAAAGCTAAAAAAGATTTGGACTTTTTAGCGGATAAGGTTGCAGCAGCAAGAGGTAAATTTTATACAAAACAATCGCAAAAGGCGCAATATGCAGACCAGTTCCAAGCACCTACAATTCGACTTCAATCTGCAGATATTCAAAGGGAGCGAATTGAGTCAGAGTACAGAATATCTTCGTCGTTTTATAATGAGTTATTGAAGAAGTACGAAGAAGCGAAAATAAAGTTGCAGCAGGAAACTCCAGTGTTTCAAATTTTAGAGCCACCTGTAGCGCCGACACAGAAATCTGAACCCAAAAAGGCAGTAATTCTATTGGCTTTTGCTGTGGTAGGTGGATTGATTTCCACAATTATGGCATTATTGGTACGTAAAAATTATAAACAAGTTTTTCAGTCCTAAGACGAAATAAGTAACAATGAAAATTTGCCTTGCTACCAATAACCAGCATAAAGTTGAAGAATTCGTAAGCATGCTTCAAAATGCTAACTTTGAGATTGTAACCTTGAAGGAACTAGGGTGCCACGAGGATATTGAAGAAACAGAAGATACGCTTGAAGGTAACTCTATGTTGAAGGCGAAGTTTATCTTTGAAAAATACGGAGTAAGTTGTATGGCTGATGACTCCGGTTTAGAAATTGATGCTTTGGGAGGAAAACCAGGAGTATACTCGGCGAGATATGCAGGTGAGTACGGGAATCACGATAAAAATATCCAAAAAGTACTCGACGAACTAGAAAAAATAGAGAATAAACAGGCACAGTTTCGAACTGTAATTACATTGATTATTGATGGTGTTTTAACTCAAGTAGAAGGAATCGTACGTGGTCAAATAAGTAGTGTCAAGAAAGGACAAAACGGATTTGGGTATGATCCCATATTTATTCCGGATGGTTTTACAAAAACATTCGCAGAAATGACAATGCAAGAGAAGAATCCAATCAGTCACAGAGGCCTTGCTTTAGAAAAGGCAATCAAGATTCTAAACAAATAAAAAAAGCGAAGAGTTACTCTTCGCTTTTTTTATTTGTAGGTGTTTGTAATTTCGTCTTAAAAAGGCCCGTAGGTTTTTGTACGACAAAATTCGAAAATACATCTAAGTATAACTACGCTCAAATTACCAAGAAGTAGTGCTATATTTGCATAATGTAATAGATAAAACACAAATGAGGGGTAATTTAGCATGAAAGTCACCTTTGAGAATATAGCACCGGATATTGGCAGCTCGTTTAGAATGATTCATTGGTTATCAGAAAATGATAAATTCTTTTGGCATCAACATCCCGAATATGAAATTATTTTCATAAAAAAAGGGAGTGGAAGCATCCGTGTAGGAGATTTTCAAGGAAGATATGAAGAGGGACAGCTTCTTTTTTTAGGACCTAATCTTCCACACACTGGACTAGGCTATGGTGTAATTGGTGAACACGAAGAAATAATTATACAACTTCGAGAGGACTTTCTAGGGAAAACAATCTGGGATGCACCAGAAATGCAACAAATTCATCGTCTATTTGAACGTTCAAAAAGAGGCATAGTATTTAATGGGTCAAAAAAAGAAAAGGTAGGTGAGTTATTAGAAAAAATGCTAGAAAAAGAACCTTTTCAACGGCTACTTATTCTCTTAGATGTTTTACAGAAAATGGCCGAAATACAGGAGTTTGAATTAATGAATGCATCAAGTACATTGGCTGATGTTACACATTTAGATGAACAAAGAATGTTAGCTATTTATAAGTTCGTTGAGGAGAATTACAAAAAAACAATTGCTATGAAAGATATAGCTGAAGTAGCGAATCTTACGATTCCTTCTTTCTGTCGGTATTTTAAAAAGAAAACTCGGCAAACATTCATTGATTTCTTGAATGAATACCGAGTTAACCAAGCGTGTAAAAGCTTACAAACCTCAAAAGGTGTAACGGAAATATGTTTTGATTCAGGATTTAATAATGTGTCACATTTTAACAAAACATTCAAAAAAGTGACTGGAAAAAGTCCTAAAGAATACAGATTTGAGATTAAATAGGAAATTATTAGCGCATTCTATCTGCAGACTTCACTAACTTTTCATCTCTACGTATCATTCTATTAGCAACCCAATTGCTGAATAGAGATACAAAAGCAGCCCAAAAGCCAATACCAAAGATACCTTCAATACCGGCATCACCCATGGGATTAGCCATATATTGAATGTTATAAACGGTAAGCCCTACGGCAGCCCCCATAAGAAGCGAGTTCAAGGCAACAAAAAGCATTTGACGTATTCTGTTCTTGTATTGAAATATCGTGAATATCGATAATCCAGCTGCTAAAACAGCTAAAATAGCCACATAATATACGGGATGGTCTGTTGTGACTAATGAACCCGAAGCATTTGCCTCGAATACATGATACGGATTCACAACAACAGTCGAGCCATCACCGTTTGTTTTTTTCCATGAATTAGTCCCTAAAAAAACAAACATACCCAAGGCAGATACGAGTAATAATAATGATTGAAAACGCTGTAACATAGCAAACAGAATTAAAATGAGAATTGATTTTTTGCAAATCTACACATTAACTCAATTTTTATATAAGGTTCAAAGGGAATTCATAAAACGAGAAATCTTTCTTTTATAACTTTGACATTAAATAATTACGTATCTATTCGTTTCATTACAGATGAAAAAACATATAAAATCCTTTTTGCTTATTTTCGGTGGTATAGTTCTTTTAAATATCGGTTCGTATCATATCTACAAACGATGGGATTTAACCGAAGAAAAACGATATTCTCTTACGGATGCGTCTATCCACTTGCTTGAAAATGTTACAGAACCTGTTGTGATAAAGGTATATTTGACAGGAGATGATTTACCCGGGGGATTTAAAAGGCTTGAAAAAGCTATCAATGAAACTTTGGAAGATTTTAGAAATATTTCTAATCGAAAAATTGACTACGAATTCATTGATGTAAATCAAATCTCGGATATAAACTCCAAACAGAAACAGATTGACGAGCTACTAGAGATGGGTATGCAGCCCACAAATATTTACGATAACCGCGGAGGAAGTAAAATAGAGACGTTGGTTTTTCCGTACGCAACTGTTTGGCAAAACGGAGAAGAGAGAATTGTTTTACTTTTAAAAGGAAACCAAGGTGCTAGCGCGCAAGAAAAGCTAAATCAGTCCTACGAAAATATTGAATATGCATTTACAAGTGCAATTCGACAATTAGAGCAGAAAGAAAAAAAGAAAATTGGGTTATTAACAGAGTTTACGACTTTGCAGCCCGTCCAATTTGCGGGATTTATCACTGCTCTACAAAAGTATTATGATTTGTTTATTCTTGATGCAAAAGCATCGATTACATTCGATGGATTAGATGCCTTGATTATCCCCAAACCAGAAAGACCAATTGATGATTCAACCAAATGGAAAATTGACCACTTTGTTACAAGTGGAGGAAAAGTACTCTTTTTTGTGGACGGTGCGCGCGTAGATTCGTTGAATCTCTCTGGTAACTTTGCACAACCATTTTCGTCTAATCTAGAAGACCTATTCTTTCATTGGGGCATACGTATCAACAACGACTTAATCAAAGATGCAGGAAATGCCCTTGCGATTCCTATGGTAGTAGGGAATATGGGAAATAGACCCAATATACAACCTGTACCTTTTCGATTTTTCCCTCTCATAAATTCATTCGGTCAAAGTCCAATTACACGGAATATAAACATGGTTTTTACACGCTTTTCTTCGAGCTTAACAGCAGTGAAAGGGAATTCAAACTATCAAATTACTCCATTATTGCAAACAACGAAATACACAAAAGTTATTCAAACACCGGCGATGTTGTCATATAATGAGTCTAGAGAGGAGACAAGTTTTGACGAGTATGATCAAGGTGTTAAAACAGTTTCATATTTAATTGAAGGGGATTTCTCATCTCTATATCAAAGCCGTCTTCTACCCACAGATAAACGAAATAACTTGTACAAAGCGGAAAAATCTGCTTCTAAAGTCCTTATCGCAGCAGACGGAGATATACTCGTGAATGATGTTGATGACGTATCTGGAAATCCACTTCCGTTGGGTTTAGATAGACTTACTGGAAAGCCATGGGGGAATTTGGACTTTATTCTCAATACAATTGATTATATGTTAGATGAAAACGGTGTCATTACTGCACGAAATAAGGAAATTAAAATTCGACCGCTGGACGCACAAAAAATCACGACGGAAAAAATATATTGGCAATTCATTGTTCTCATTGTTCCGTTACTCGTCTTAAGTCTATTGGGTGTTGTAAGGTATAATTGGTTAAAGCATGTTAATACAAGAGTGTAAAACAAAAAACGAGGAAGGATTCAGTAGGGAAAAATAAAATTTTCGATTTCTATTTTGTAACTTTGACGTTTGTATGAAAAAATAGGCTATCATATAACTAGAGAGGCATACAAAGTAGAGTTTTCCAAAAAATGAATACAAAGTCTTGATTAACACGAACGTATGAAATTTACAGTATCATCATCAATTCTATTAAAATCCTTATCAACCATAAATGGGGTTATTGGGAACAATCCAGTTGTACCAATTCTAGAAAACTTTTTGTTTCAATTAAACGATGGTGTTCTAGTTGCAACAGGCTCTGATATGCAAATCGTTATGACGACTGAAATCAGGGTGGATAGTGACGGAGTTGGAGCTATAGCTGTACCCGCAAAACTATTGTTAGATACGCTTCGTAGCTTACCAGACCAACCAATCCTCCTACATGTAGACGAGAATACCTTTGGCGTAGAAATTTCTACAGCGAATGGGCGGTTTAGGTTATCTGGGGAAAATCCACTCGATTTCCCACAGATTCCATCGGTCACTCGAAGCCATAGTTTAGATATCCCATCTGATGTATTTGCCTCTGCAATTGCCAATACGATTTTTGCTGCAGGTACAGACGACCACAGACCCGCTATGACTGGCGTTTACGTACAGTTATCAAAGGAACACACAACATTTGTAGCTACAGACGGTCACAGACTCATAAGATATAGAAGAAATGATGTGTCTTCTACAGAAATGACTTCAATGATTATGCCTAAAAAAGCACTCAATCTTTTAAAGTCTTCTCTTCCATCTGATGGTGAAAATGTCCGCATCGAATTCAGTTCATCGAATGCATCTTTCCATTTTGGCCCTATTAAAATGGTTTGTCGATTGATAGACGAACGTTTCCCTGACTATGAAAATGTAATTCCACAAAATAATACGAATCACCTAATTATAGAAAGAGCTGTTTTATTAAGTACCCTAAAACGTGTTTCTATCTATTCGAATAAAACAACGCACCAAATTAGACTCAAATTGACATCAAATGAGCTAGTTATTTCGGCAGAAGACCTAGATTATAGCAACGAGGCCTCTGAAAAAATCACGTGTGGTTATGAGGGTGATGATTTGGAAATAGGGTTTAATGCGAAATTATTAATTGAAATGTTGGGTAATTTGACTTGTACTTCAGTGACAGTTCAATTATCACAGCCGAATCGGGCAGGATTAATTGTACCAACCGATAAAGATGAGGAAGAAGACATTCTAATGCTCTTAATGCCTGTTATGTTGAACAGCTATGTGTAAAATAAATTACAGTTGAAAAAAGCCGTTGGTAAAAATATACTGACGGCTTTTTTGTAACCATCAGAGCTTCAGTGTTTTTTATTTAGTCAAATATGGTGAGATAAATGTAAAAATTAAAGTACCCTTTGCGTTAAAATATTTAAGAAAAAAATAAACAATTAGTAAAAAGAAAAGTTTACTTTCGATGATGAGGGGTGAATAGATACATTTAAAGTTAATTTAGGCCCAGAAAATAAAAATTTACA
>JBKBRQ010000199.1:0-4940 GCA_046292055.1 Spirosomataceae bacterium
TAGCGAAGAGAGTTTATATAAAAATTTTCTATTTTTTGCTGTGTTGTATAATTCCCAATGCCGTGGTACGCGAGTACTTCCTTCGGTGCGGTAAGGCTACTAATAGAAAAACCACCTTCTGCCTGGACATTTCCGATGTAGCCCATTGGCAACATAAACAGAACCAATCCAAGTCCTAGAGTAGAAATTAATCCTATCCAATGTTTGGCATCTATCTTTTTCTGCGCGACAATAAAGACAAACAGAATAAGTACAGACGGCCCCAACATCACGAATGTAATTTTGTGACCCAATGCGATAGAACCAGCAAGTACAGCAAAATAAAGCGCGCCAACACGTCCATCTCGGTAATATCTTGCCAGGAAATAAACAATCAATGCCAAGTAAAAAGTAAGTACCAAGTCCGTTTCTGTTGTGGTTGCCTGCACCAAAGCGGTGGGCAATAGGGCAGCCAATAAGGCACTTGCTATCGCCCAAATTACTCGTTGAAAAAACAAGCGACTGATACCGTAAATAGCTGTCACATAGCCCCAATAAGCGATATAATGAGGAATTTTAAACCCTTTTTCGCCTGCTAAATGATAAAAATAAAGTTGAAGGCTTGTGATGGAATTTGGGTAAAAGTCTATGGACCAAATGGTTCCTCCCACCCGCGACATTGTCCCATTTTGTAAATAGTACGCACATTTGACCAAATGCCCCGTCATGGAATCCCATTCGTTTGGATAGGTAGTAAAAAGAAGGACGAGATTAATGAGGGTAGTTATGGCTAATCCGGCAGCAAGAAGCAGAAAAAGAACCTGAGTTTTCGGTGAGGAGACAGATAAGAAATGATATTTCCAAGTTGCCCATCCGCTTTTGAGCTCATTTATTAAGTTAAAATGTGGTTGCAATGAACTCCTTTGCAATATAATTAGTCCACCAATGGCAAAAGCAATACTGACTGCGCCCCAAGTAAATGGTTGCGCAACTTCATGTAGAGCAGAGACGCACACACCTGTAAGAAGCAAATGAGCAATAAGAGCCAAACAAAATTTAAGAAGGTAGTCGGAAAAACTCTCTGCCAAGAATGCCATTTGACGATGTATGAGATAAACGAAAGCTAGGAGAAAAAGGCCGAAAGAAGCTAACATAGACAATCAAGTAGATGGGTACGAAATACAAAGATACGGATTGGATAAGTAGGAAACATAAAAAAGCGATGGCTGACGTTTGTCAACCATCGCTAAAGAAAATAGTAGTCAATTCCTTATAGATTGGCTACTTTTTGACGTAGCTCTTCGAGGATAATTTCCTTCATCAAGAGTTTACGTTTTTGGGTTTTAAGATTAGACATGGTTAATTTTTCCATTTCTTCACTTTGTTGAACCCCTTCGTAGCTATCAATGAGTTGGTCTAAATCTGTTCTTGCACGACGGACGATATTTTCCATCTCGCGGAACTTGATAAGCAATTGCTGAACATCGTCAAAGAATTTGAAAGAAGGATGCTTTCTAGCCACGACTTTCATCAAATAACTAAGTTCAAATATTTTATCACAAGCAGCTCTAAAGCGCTCAGAGATATTTCTGTCTGTCAAGTGAGGTGGTACACGAATGGTTTTCCACTCGTTGAGTAACACTTTTGCTCGGTTAGTTGCTGTAAAGATATCATCACTTTCAGATAATTTTTCAGCTTCCTTTACCATTCTAATTTGCGCTTCCACACGTGGGTCGAGGCGTTTTTTCACTTGAATTCCCTTCGCTAAACAGTATTTTTCATAGAAAATACCTGTCATCTTTTTGAATCGCGTGTATGGATTTTTGAGCAGTTTCGGTGGTACTTTACCAATGACTTTCCACTCAGCTTGGACTCTTTTCAAGTCCACGAATGCTTCATCCCAGTCTGTTCTTCTAGCGAGTTCATCTGCAACGGCTACAAGTGCATCGTAGGCACGTAGGCGCTCATTGATGATTCGGTTTTGTTCTTCAAAATACGCTTTTCTACGCTGATAGAACTTATCCAAGCAAACGCGAAATCTAGTTTCAACGTCTTCTTGAAGGTCCTTATCTACGGGACCTGTCCGAATCCAACGTGTACGCAAATCTTGTAGATCGTCGCCGGCCTCCATCCAATTTTCACTCTCAGAGATAACCTTTGCTTCTTCAATGAGCGTTTCTTTGATAGCCAAGTTATTGGCTTGGTTGTCTGCGATGAGTTCACGAAGTATCACCTCATGGTCATCAAGAGTTGCTAATAATGGTTCAAAGGGACCGATTCCGTCAAAATTGAGCAACCGCTTACGAAGCTGGAGCAATTTAGTTAAGTAAGAGCCCTTATTTTGGGCATCTTGGATTTCGTCCTCCAATTGTTGTACTTTGGAGACTGCAATATCGTAGCGGTCAACAAAATATTGGAAGGCTTCCTCCTCTGTACGTTTCACTTCACCGATTTGTCGGTCGGGCATGTCCATGTAACCCTTTAAAAATACCTTACCGTCTTTGATGTAAGCGTATTCGTTTTCTATTGTCACGCCTTTCATAATTTTTTTACTAAAAGAGAGTTGGGCTGCCCATTAGGGATTTTAGAGTTTATAATTCGTAAAAATGCGAGTTTTTTTAAACAATCCCAAAGTCTTAATCAATATTTATTAATAATTTTACGAAAATGTAGCACTTTTTGTAAAAAATCCATTCCCTTCGTATGAGTGAACAAATTATTTTTTCGATGGCTGGTGTGAGTAAAATCATTCCACCCAATCGCCAAATTCTCAAAAATATTTACTTATCCTTCTTTTATGGAGCAAAGATTGGTGTTCTCGGTCTGAACGGCTCGGGAAAATCAACATTACTCCGTGTCATTGCAGGCATCGATAAAAATATCAATGGAGAAGTCGTTTTTTCTCCAGGTTATTCTGTCGGAATGTTGGAACAAGAACCCCAACTTGACCCGACCAAAACCGTACGTGAAATCGTGGAGGAAGGTGTGCAATTTATCGTAGACCTTCTCAAAGAATTTGATGAAATCAATGCTGCATTCGGTGATCCTGACCCCGATTTTGACGCTCTTTTAGCCCGCCAAGGCGAAGTTCAAGAAAAGTTGGACGCATATGAGGCTTGGGAACTTGATAGCCGCCTCGAACGCGCCATGGACGCACTCCGTTGTCCGCCTTCTGATGCACTCATTGGTACACTTTCAGGTGGTGAGAAACGCCGTGTAGCCCTTTGCCGCTTGCTCCTACAACAACCCGATGTTCTTCTTTTAGACGAACCAACCAACCATTTGGACGCAGAATCTGTACTTTGGCTAGAAGAACACCTCAACCAATACAAAGGAACTGTCATCGCCGTAACCCACGATAGATATTTCCTTGATAACGTAGCAGGTTGGATTTTGGAACTTGACCGAGGCGAAGGAATCCCATGGAAAGGCAATTATTCATCTTGGTTGGAACAAAAGCAAAACCGTTTGGCACAAGAAGAAAAATCACAGTCTAAACGCCAAAAAACATTGGAGCGTGAATTGGAATGGGTGCGTATGTCTCCAAAAGGTCGCCAAGCTAAATCTAAAGCACGTTTGGGAGCGTATGACCGACTAATCAATGAGGACGCAAAGGAAAAAGAAGAAAAATTAGAACTATTCATCCCGCCAGGCCCGCGCCTTGGAAATAAAGTCATTGAAGCCCAAGGAGTGAAAATGGGTTTTGGTGATAGATTACTATACGATAACCTTGAGTTCAGTCTACCCCCAGCAGGGATTGTCGGTATTATCGGACCAAATGGTGCAGGTAAAACGACGCTCTTCAAACTGATTACGGGTCAATTGAGTCCGTTGGCAGGTAGTTTTGATGTGGGTGAAACCGTGAAACTCGCCTATGTAGACCAAGAACATGACAGCCTAGATGCCAACAAAACAGTCTATGAACTGATTTCTGGCGGAAATGAGTGGGTGATGCTCGGAAATAAACAAATAAACGCGCGAGGCTATGTCAGCCGTTTCAATTTTAATGGTGCAGATCAAGAGAAAAAAATCAGTATGCTTTCTGGTGGAGAACGTAACCGAGTCCATTTGGCAATGATGCTCAAGGAAGGTGGTAATTTACTTCTCTTAGATGAACCTACCAACGACCTAGACGTCAATACATTACGTGCCTTGGAAGAAGGTCTCGAAAACTTTGCGGGATGTGCCGTGGTTATTTCACACGACAGATGGTTCTTAGACCGTATTGCTACGCACATACTCGCATTTGAAGGCGATTCTCAAGTATATTGGTTTGAAGGTAACTTCTCCGAATACGAAGAAAACCGACGGAAAAGACTCGGTGGAGACGCAACACCGAAGAGAATTAAATACAGAAAATTACAATAACTTTCTCCCTCACAACTTGGTTTGGTAAGCTGTGAGGGATTTTCAACTATACACGCAATCAAATTTATCATGCACCACTGTTACTTTAACGGAGAAATTAAACCAACCTCAGAGACACATGTACATGTCACAGACCTCGGATTATTGCGAGGATACGGTTTGTTTGACTATTTCAGAACCTATAACGGAAAACCTTTTCAGTGGGATTGGTATTGGGAGCGTTACACGACCTCTGCAAACCTTCTCGGAATACCCAATCCTATCTCTGAATCAGACGCCAAAGCTGTCGTTCAGCAGCTGATTCAATTATCTGGCCTGGAAGATTGCGCCATCCGTTTTGTACTGACTGGTGGGTATGCCGCAGACAGTATCACGATGACTGTACCAAATTTACTCATTATGAGTGAAGATATTCATCCGGTAGCTCCACAAGAATATACAAATGGTATTCAGGTAATTACCTACAATTTTGTGCGTGATATTCCCACAATTAAAAGCATTGATTACAAACATTTGATGATTCTCCAACCTAAAATCAAGGCAGCACACTCTTCAGATGTTTTGTTTCACCAAGATGGTTTGGTAAGTGAATT
>JBKBRQ010000200.1:0-4920 GCA_046292055.1 Spirosomataceae bacterium
GAGTCTATTTCTATTCCGAATGGTCTTTCAAGTTTTGGTAACCGAACCAATAGATATATCTTATTTGAAGCTGAGAATATTGGGGAAGATACCTCAGATATTTTACAAATTGTTGATTTTGAACTAGATAATGTCGGAACATACCAGTTTGTTGCCGAAAATGTTTGTGAAAGACAGACGTCCAACGCTTTCGAATTAACCACAAAACCAATTCCTTTCTTTTTAGAACCAAAATTCCCAGAACAGATTTGCCGAAACGAACCTTTACATCTCGCTGTTTCTGTGAATAATTCAAATTTAGTTTCATCATATCAATGGAAAGTAAATGGGAATATATTATCTCAACATACTTCGGAATGTGCTGTCCCTGATGTCTATCTAAATGATATTGAGGAGCTTATTGTTGATGTGTCTGGAGTTACTGTTTGTGGAGATACCATTACATTGAATAAAAAACAGATTCAGATACTTGATGTTCCAATCATGTCTATCTTGGATTCCTCTTATTTTGAGTTCTGTGAATCTGAGAACGAGCAAAACATTACTTGGCCATTTGATGAAACTTTGTCTACGTATTGGTATGCGAACGAAGAGGCTACTGTTTCAATCGGAAAAACGGCAGTATTCACCCCAAGTTCAGTTGGAACATTTCCTTTTTATATTCAAGGTATGAACCAAAATGGTTGCAAATCTGCCAAAAAACGTGTTGATATGAAAGTCAGTCCGAACTTTAATGTACAAATTGTTGCTACAAATGATTTTATCTGTTCTACGGGTCAATTAAACAGAAAAATAGTTCTTTCTGCTCAAACTTTTTCAGAAGAACTTGTTGATTATAAGTGGTTTACAAGTAAAGGTGAGTTGCTAAGTCAGGAGAAAGTATTGTCTGTAGATTCTGCTCAACGGTATGAGTTAGTTACTAAAATAGCGTCTTGTCGCGTCAAAAAAGCGATAGAAATTTATGCTAAAAAGTCCGAGATTGATTTGGGCGATTTACCAAATACGGTATCTATTTGCTCAGACACAGTTCTTGTGTTTGGTCTTGCCTCAAGTCCATCAGCCGTATACGATTGGTATTTAAATGGGCAAACTCCCAATGCGTTTTATCGAGGTGATACACTAAGAATTCCTGTTCCAACAGATTCGTTCACGGTCTTTATTGCAGGGAAGCAGAACGGTATCACCCAAACATGTGAAACAGACAGGAAAAAAGTGACTTTTTCGAGAGTGGCTATTTTTGAAATACCCGTGTTGGTTCAGCAAAAATGTAGAGGGAATACGGTGAATTTTGAGATAAAATGGAAAAAAGCACCACAAGAATTGGGTATGTTACAATGGCAGAGAAAACGACCAAATGACACACTTTACACAGACATAGTCGGAGAAAATAGTTTGAATTTAACAATCCGGTCTATTGGCAACACAAGCAATCCGTCGGGAACTAAATTTCAATTGATTTGGCGAAGTGAATCGTGTACTTTGCAGTCAGTAGAGATGCTTTTATTAGTCAATCAGTTTACAGAAACACTCCCAAGCCGAGTTATTTGTGAAAATAGTTTTTTTGAGCTTAAAAGTCCCAATAGTATTGGAAATAGCGTTGAGTCAAGTTGGCAATACAGAGCTACCAACTCAGGAAGTTGGTCTGCTTGGCCTTATTCAACTTCTTTTTCTTCTTTTCCTGATTCGTTAAATGGGTATTATTTCCGCAATCGGCAACTATTTACAACGTCCGATGGCGGTACCTGCACGCTTACATCAGATGATGGCCGTATCCAAGTGCAACGAATTGTAAAAGAACTCAAAATCGGAAATGTGGATTGTGGTCAACCTCTTGTTGAGGTGATAAATCGTGGAAATACACCTTTTTCTACGTATCTAAATAGTGTTTTGATGAATGAGCCTTCTTTCCGTCTTCCTACAGGAAGTAATATTTTACGTTTCGAAACAGCACTAGGGTGTAAACAAGATACTACTTGGTTTATAAATGAATTTGAACGACCACAAGTTCCTATTAATCAGACAAATACAACGGCGTTTACAAATGATTCACTTCGTTTGTCTGCGTTGGGTGAAGGTGAAATTGGTTGGTTTTTAGATTCTACTTTACTGGAAAAATACAATGCGAATATCCCATTAACTCAAGCAAAAACGTATACATTTTACCTTGTTCAACGCTTGAATGATTGTTGGAGTCCGTCGCAAAAAGTGACAGTAAATATTGTACAGTCTTTACAAATCATGAATGAGCCGACTTCATTTGGAACGTGTGAAGGGCGTTCTGCGCGATTTTCGGCTCGTGCGATTGGCTCAGGTCTAATTCGTTATCAATGGCAAATGAAACAAGCAACAGATTCTGTTTTTATAGATATTGACTCAATTACGACCTTTTCGGATGGGGCAAATACGTCAGAATTGCGTTGGCGAAATGTGGGAAATCGTGATTTCTCTGATTTTATCTCTTTTCGCTGTATTATTTATGATGAAAACGATACACTCGTTACCCGATCAGTATCTCTACAAGCGTTTAGTTTTCGAGGAGCGCTTTTACCCAATGTGACAGTCTGCCAAGGAGATGACTTGGATTTATCTATTGCATCTTTTCGTTCGATTTCTGGCCCTACCATGCGAACAGGTTGGCAAAAGAACAGTGAAAACGGTTGGACTTTTTTAGTAGAAGATGAGGAACAAACGCAACTTTACCTACCAGCGGTTTCTGCTGCTCAGGAGGGTTCTTATCGTTTTTCTGTTGCATTTAAACTAGCAGAAGAGGAGGTTTGTATTCGTAATTCGGACACATTTACGCTCAAGGTTGCAGAAGTTCCAGATCCGCCTGCTTTATCAGTCTCTCCGTTTTGTCAGGAAGAAAAAGTGATTTCTTTGTCTAGATTGCCCGGTTTTGGTTCAAGAATCCGTTGGTACACAGAGGAAAAAAATCCTAGTTCTTGGGTTCAGAATCCGTTCGTTGATGCTTCTATTCCACAAATTACAAATTGGTATATTTCGGCGATAACGAGCGATAAATGTGAAAGTAAAACTACTATTTTGCCCATTCGCGTGCATCCGACTTCTCCATCACCTACCTCAACGACCCCAAATCCTTTATTGATTACGGGGGCAGCTTCCTTGTCAGCAAACGGTGAAAATCTAAAATGGTATAGAACGAAAACAACAAAAGACTTTTCTTTTGAACCACCTATATTCACCAAAAAAGGGAAAGTAAGTTATTATGTTACAGCAACAAATTCCTTTGGTTGTGAAAGTGAACGTGTTTTGATTCAAACGGAATTGGTGAACAGCTTAGTTTTTGAACGCCAACCGGTTTCCTTTTTTGAATGCGAGGGGAATGCATCTTCTTTTTCTGTTCGTGCCACTAGTTATTTACCTATAACGTATCGTTGGTATCAACAGAAAAATAAAAATGAAGTGTTTCAACTACTTGATAATCAGATTGGTAGTTCGGTAAAAATTGACTCGTCAGGGTCTCAATTATTTCCAGATAGCTCGCGGTATGTGTGCCGAATATCAGATGCGGATACTTTTCTATACAGTGATACAGTTCAGTTAATTATCAATAAATTAGACAATATTCCACCAAAACTTACCTATTGTTTGCCAAACTCAGTGGCGTTTACTGCTCTTCAAATTGGTGCGAAAGGAAAGGTTAGAAAAATAAATTGGGATGCACAAATTGGTGGAAAATGGACACGATTTTTCGAGGGAGACTCACTGCCAACCAATCAAATTGTGGATTCACTCGGAAATATTTGGCGGGTGAATGTACAATTTGAGTCTGAAGGAACTTCGACTTGTAGCCGCACAACAAAAGCATTTGAAGTGGTTTCTTCTCCTTGTTTCTATGAGCAGGATTCACTATTGAGCCGCTGCCTTCAAGCAAATCTGTATGCAGATTCTTTACATGTAATTAGCTGGTTAACAGATAGTTTATCCCAAACTTGGGGTGAGTTTTTTACAAATTCAAGTCAATATGGGAAGGTGTTTCAATTAGTGAGAAATGAAGGGATAAATGAAATGGAGGAAAATTGGTTTCCATCTATTTTTACGCTGAAAAATACAGATTCTTTGCGCGTTCATCTTTATTTAACAACTAAATCAACCAACGATTTACCTCAAAATAGGTGGTATCAAGCAAGGAGAGAGAGGGGGAGTGACTTGTGTGAAAATAGGATTGATTTTCCTTTTGAAGTCCTACCTGATTCGATTTCTACTCTTAAGAAATATGGAAAAGAGTTGCTGCATCTTCCATTTTATAAAGACCAATCTGTTTTATTTTTTCGTGGAGTGCTACCTGAATTTCATGCCTTAAAAGGAGTTGAAAAATCAGACAGTATATATTTATCTGTAGAATGGGAGGTACAACACACCCAAAATATTCGTCATTATACACTTGAAAAATGGGAGGAAAAAACCAAAGATTGGATACTTTTGACACAAACACAATCGTCGGAAGTTCAACTTGAAAAAGCTTTGATTGGTCAGAATCCAATCCTACGTTTACGTGCTTGGTTGAGTCCTTTTGCGTATCTTGAACTCACAAAAGATACGTTATTTTCGCGTTATTGGAAACCTTTTTGTTTAGCTTCTCCAAATCCTGTCTCTGAGTCGGGAAGTGTCCGCATTCAATCATCTTTGGCTGGGCCATGGCAGATTTTATGGATTGATACATTTGGAAGAAGACGAAATATTGGCATTTATTCGCCTGTTAGTCAGTTAGTTGATATAAAATTGCCACTTTCAGTCAGCCAGTCATTTACATTGTATTGGGTGAGCCAAGATGGACGAACTTGTACACAAAAAATGGTTCGAGAATAACTATTTTCGAGAAAAATGATTTTTTCTTGAAAGTTCTCATGTGGAATCTATTTATTTTGTGAAAAACTACGAAAATGGCAAAATACAATT
>JBKBRQ010000201.1:0-4764 GCA_046292055.1 Spirosomataceae bacterium
AGATGAAAAAGAAAGTGATTGGATTAGTTTTAGGGGGCTTTTTCTTCTTGATGGGAACAACACACGCACAAAGCGATACGGGTTTGAATCCCAACAATTACAAGCATAAAAACAAAGCCTTGGCATCTGCTGGTAAAAAAACCACAGTAAATGCAACCCAAAAAGAGGTTTTAGCTTCAAAAAATTATAAGAAGCACCAAAATAAGTCGAATGTGAATATCGTCACAACGAATGCAGTTCAATCGAAAGATGCACGGATTCGAAAAGCGAACTACAAAAGTTCTTTCAATTGATCTGAAATAAAAAAAGAGCCTCACGGCTCTTTTTTTATTTACCTATCTCGCGCAACATACCCAAAACCAGCTGCGAAGAATTAACAGAGGCAGGTCCTACAAACTGCGAAAAACTTAATTGCGCTTGATTATTCGCATTATCACTACAACTCCGCAAAACAATAAACGGAAGCCCTATCGAACGGCACACGTGCCCCACTGCAGCGCCTTCCATTTCAGTGGCTAACGCACCAAATTCATCAAAAATCCATTTGGCTTTTTCAGTGTTACTCACAAACAAATCACTTGTTCCAATAATCCCGGTAAAAACCATCGGCTTTCTACCGGCAACTGTTTTAAATGTTACTCTATCTGCCGCTTTCCTGGCTAATTCGAGTAAATACTTATCTGCAGGAATGGCTAATTCTGTAAAATTACCTCCTGTAATTTTCCGAAAAGGCCAAACCGTAAAATGACCCGAAGAATCAATACGCCCTAAATCATATTGCAAAACCGCTTCTCCGATAACCATGTCTCCTGGAAGTGCCTCTGGATGTAATCCGCCTGCAACCCCTGTAAAAATCAGTCCTTTTAAATCAAAATTTTGTGTGAGCACTGCTGTACTGTATGCTGCATTTACTTTACCGACACCTACTTTACAAATCACGACGGGCACACCAACCAATTCACCTGTAAAAAAATCAATGCCTCCCTTTTGGAGCTTTTCTTTCTTTTGTAAAGTTTCCACTAGTAGATTAATTTCTTGATCCAATGCACCCATAATGGCGTAGCGCTGACCAAAAGAAGCGACCGAAAGAAACAGAAAAAGAAGAACAAAATGCGTTATTTTTTTTATTGCCATAAGAAATAGATGGATAAAAGTGTGAGGATATATAAAATGAGAGGAACTTCGCTGCGCTTTCCAGCTAACACCTTGAGAAGTGTCCAACTGATAAATCCGAAGGAAATTCCGATAGAAAGACTGTACGTAAATGGCATCAAAACAAGAGTTAGAAAGCAAGGGATAGCTATTTCTTGATTTCGCCAGTCGATTTCTCGCAAAGGAGCGAGCATGTACGAACCTACCAAAACGAGTGCAATAGAGCTTGCAATACTTGGAATAATGGATAGTAACGGTGATAGGAACATGAAAGGTAGAAACAAAAAAGCAGCCGTTATTGCTGTTTTACCCGTTCTGCCACCAGCTTCAATACCCACAGCCGACTCAATAAAGGCAGTTCCGGAGCTACTTCCTACCAAACCTGCAAATATGGTCGCCAAGGAGTCTGTCAAAAGGGATTTTCGCATATTTTGAGGTGAGCCGTCTGCTTCTTTGAGTCCAGATGCTTCTGAAAGTCCTACAAAAGTGGAAATGCCATCGAATAAAATTGTAAAAGTAAATACAAATAAAACAGGTAAATAGGCAAATTGAAGTGAACCAAGAATATCTGCTTTAAGTAAAAGTGAGAAATCCGGTGCAGCCCAAATTCCGGTATAATTTACGAGAGAAGGTACGCCAAAATTTACTGCAGATGCATCGCCCCACCAACGGCCAATCGGCCAAGCGAGGACAGTTGTACCTACAATTCCGTATATCAAAGCACCCGAAACACGGCGGATTGATAGAGCAGCAGTGAATAGTAATCCTGCGAGGAAAGTCAAGACAAGTGGGTCTTTAAATGGAGCCATACTTACCAGTGTTGCTGGATTATCTACGATAAAGTGAGCATTTTGAAAACCAATGAAACAGATAAATAAACCAATTCCAGCGGATACGGCATGTCTAAGCTCGACCGGAATAGCTGCTATGATTTTTTCTCTTGTTTTGAAAAGCGAAAGCAATAAAAAGAGAACCCCAGACCAAAAGACGGTTCCTAAAGCTTGTTCATAAGACAAACCGTAAATTTGTACGGCTGTGAAGGCAAAAAAAGCGTTGATTCCCATTCCAGGCGCCACAATGATGGGATTTTTCGCATACAAACCCATCATCAAGCTACCAAAAAAAGAGACGAGTACAGTAGAAGTCAATACAGCGGAAAAAGGCATGCCAGCTGCCGATAAAATCGCAGGATTTACAACGATAATATAAAATGCTGCTAAAAAAGTGCTGATACCGGCGAGGATTTCGGTTCGGAGGGAGGTTGTTGGTTGTTTCATTTTGCTTAAAAAGAAGCAATTTACATGAAACAGAAGGTTCTGGCAAACGATATAGAAAACTAAATAGAAGAAGATGTGCACAAAAAAAGCCCAACTTTTCAGTTGAGCTTTTCTGAGCCTCCTATCGGGATCGAACCAATGACCTACTGATTACAAGTCAGTTGCTCTACCAGCTGAGCTAAGGAGGCGTCGTTGTTTTAACGTGATGCAAAATTAGTATTTTGAAATATATCACGCAAGTTTTGAATGAAAAAAAATTACAAAAAATATAAATTATTTTTCAGTTAATTCATTTTCAATAAGTTACGGATTTACTTTTTTACTCAAAGGAAATCCGTAACCCATTAAATTTACGAAGCGGATACGATGAGTTTCAATTTATCTTCTAATTGAGCTAATTCTCTTTCTGCTGCCTCAATTTTTTTATCATATTCCGCTTTCAGTTTATCTGCACCTTTAGAAGGGCCGAAGAACTCAATATTATTTCTCCAAAGCGCTACATCGTCTTCAATTTCTTTGATTTTCTTTCGTAAGTCATTCTCTTGTTTAGCCAATGACCTATTCCCGTTTCTGCCCGATGTTTTTAACACAACTTCTACTTCATTTTGAAGCATCAACTTGTCTTTCTCAGCTCCTTCGATATTAGAAGCAGATTTAACGTAACTATTGATGGCGTCTACAAACTCTGTTTGGATACGTTGCATGTCCTTTCTAGGCACAAAACCAATCGAATTGTAGCGCTTCTTAAAATCAGTCAATTGCGCCATATCCATTGCTTCTCCAGCAATACTCTGTTTAATCTCTGCAATTAGGGCTTCTTTCAACGCTAAGTTATCAGCATATTCTTTGTCCACTTCGCTAGATGCTGCGCGTTTCAAGTCAAAGAATGCATCACATGCTTTTTTGAAACGATTGTAGATACTGTCTTTTTGTTTTTCAGGAACATGACCAATCGTTCTCCAAGTTTTTTGAAGTTCAACCACCTTGTTTGTATTGTCCGAGGATACATCCTCTGCTTCTAGAAGTGCTTCTACTTGCTCGCAGAGATATGTTTTCGCTTTCAGATTTTCCACACGTTCCGCTTCTAAAGCATGGAAGAAATCGCCTTTATTTTTAAAGAAAGTCTTTAGCAATTTCCAAAACTCCTTGCTTACGGTTTTCCCTTTTTCTCTATCAACAGACCCTTTGATGGCGTTCCACTGCTCTTGGATTTCTAGGACTTCCTTTGTCTTGGCATTCCATTCATTGATACTTTGACTAGAAAAAGCCACATATCCACGGATGTTTTCCAAGAGACGTTGCTTTGCTTCGAGAATTTCATCTTGAAGTTTATTATTTTCAGCCAACTGACTTCTACGTTTCGCGTAGATGATATCGAATGCTGCTTTCAAACGCGCCCAAAGTTGCTCTTGTTCTTCTCTCGGTGCAGGTCCAATTTGCTTGTATTCTGCTTGAAGATCATTGGCTAACTTGAAAGCGCTAAGCGGAATTGTGTCGTTTTCCTCTGCTTCTTTCGCAATGGATTCTATACGTACAACCAATTCTTTTTTCCCTTCTAGGTTTTTCTTACGATCTAAGTCTTTCAGCTCGTTTTGAATATTACGGATACTGAAATAGCGATCGACTAATGCGTTGTAAGCCTGCCACAAAGAACCATTGTGCGGTGAACTCACGTTACCAGCTAGCTTCCATGCTTCTTGCAATTGCTTGAATGCAGCCCACGTTTCTTTTGATCCACCTTGTTCTTCTTTATCTACGATTTCACGTAGTTCTTGTAAGAGGCGTGTTTTCGTTTCAAAATTATTTTCTTTCAACCGTTCCACTTTTTGATAATGACTGGTACGGGCATCACGAATTTGGACCAGTAATGACTCAAAACGGACAGAATAGTTGTCATTTTTAAATTCAAAACCTTCCTCATTGCCATTTTCAGCAATGTAAGCTTTCAATGCTTCCGATTTCTCTTGTACTTTTAATTCATCAAAAATAGGGCGCATTTCTTTTAAAACGCTATCTATGTTCTTGATGTCAGCACTAGAAACTTGCGGATTTTGAATAGATTCGAGAAGTTTTTCGGCTAAATCAACAAACTCTTTTTTGTCTAAGGAAGTAAAGTCTACCCCTTTTCCAACAAAATCGAGTTCTTGTTGTTCTGCCTCGGCTAATTCAGGAGTGGATTCAGTATCAACCGTTGTTGGTACGGCATTGGTTTCCTCATTGCCAATGTTGTTGTCTGTCGTTGCGTTATGTTGCTCTGCCATTTTATACGATAATGTAAACGTTGAAAGAAATTAGTCTGCTCAGCTTGCAAAATTATATATTTATACGCAAATTT
>JBKBRQ010000202.1:0-4713 GCA_046292055.1 Spirosomataceae bacterium
TTGATTTCCACGTATTCCCGTTCTTTGCGCGGGATACTCGAGATGGCCCCTTCGAGGCGGTCGTTCAAGCCCAGCAAAGATTTTTTCGTAATAAGCAAGCTGTTCTTTTGGTTGCTTACGTTATCCCAAATCGCTTGGCGGATATTGCTTACTTGTTTGTTGATGGTTTCTAAGAACGGGTTACCCGGTTGAGCCGTACGGGCTGTTTTTTCGTATTGCAGCTCCAAGTCGGCGAGTTGGCTGAGGTAGCCCGTCAGAACGGGGTCACTCACCATAAGCGTTGCCGGTGCCACCGAGCTACTGGTATTGGACTTGAGGTAGCGTTCTACGCCTTCCAATACCTTAAGTTGGATATCCACTTCGTTGAGTTTGCCGTCGTTTTCTTTGGCTTTCTCTAAGAATAAACTAGACTCCGTACTTAGATCGGTAATACCTCGAGAAGTACGGTATTGTTCTACATCTTGCTCCACGCTACCGAGTTCGGAGGTCACGAGCTTGAGGCGGGTTTCAATGAAATTGAGGGTATTCGTTGCCTCCAGGTTTTTGTCGGAGAGAGCGGTAAACGTATATTCTTCGAGGAGTTTCGCCAAGATTGCCTTTCCTTTTTCGGGGAGGGGGTTTTCCATGCTCAGATTCAAGACGGAGCTTCGTTGGTTGATGAGTTCTACTTGCAAGCCGCTAATGAGACCGGCGATGAGGCCGTCTTTGCTGGCAAACTGGATGCGTGTCCGTTTGTCTTGGCGGTTGGGGTGATTGCTGCGTAAGACACGCAAGCGGCCGTAGGGCGACTTAATCCCAGAGCTATACACGTAGGTACCGAGCGAGTTTTCGTTTTCGTCGAGGAGCTCAAAATGTTGGGCATCTACGGGCTGAATATACAAAACAGACTGATAAGCGAGGGGTTTCAGTTGTTCAGGAATTACTTTTACAGGAGATTCGTAGAAGACTTCGGCATCTTTGATGCGTCCTTCTTGGTAGTAGGTGACGCTGAGGTTGAGGGCATCCACGACCTTCTCCATGATGGCGCGGGACTTGAGCACTTCGATTTCGTTTTCCACCAATTTGCTTACGCTCCCCAGATTGAGTTCTTTGAGAATATCGTTGCTATTGGCTGTACCTCGTTTTTCATCTTTGATGAGGAGGGTTGCCGAGACCTTGTAAATGGGTGTGCTATAGCGCAGATAGAAGAAAGCGGCAGTCAGCGAAAAAGCGAGGGCGACGATAAACCAGCCGCCGTGACGTACGTATTTATAGACGAGACCGCGCAGGTCAATGCTTGGTTCGTCTTCTTGCCAAAAAGAAGTATCGTTTGGGTTCATGTTATCGGACAATATTTGTAATAAGCGCAATGATGGAGACCACACTGGTTGCGATGCTGATGTACAGCGGGGCTAGTTGGACGCGTTGGTCGGTATAAGTTGCTTTTGCCTGAACGGGTTCGATGTAGATCATGTCTCCGTTTTTGAGAAAATAGTATGGAGAAGTGAAGATCGAGCGGTCGCGTAGATCGAGGCGAACTACTTCGCGTTTACCGTAATAGTCACGTATAACCATGATATTTTGGCGATTTCCAAACACCGTGAGGTCACCTGCCATGGCGAGAGCGTCGGGCAGCGTAGTTCGGTCGTCGATGAGGTTGAAAACACCTGGTTGAGCGACTTCCCCTAAAATAGAAAATTTATGGTTGAGGAAGCGAACGCTGACGGAGGGTTCCCGCAGTAGTTTATCCACTTGAATTTTAATTTGGTCGGCGGCTTGGTTGAGTTTCAGTCCAGCGACGGGGATACTCCCGATGAGGGGGATTTCGACGTTTCCGTTGGTATCTACGAGAAAGCCGAGAGGTTGGCCTGCGGCTGCTCCTGCTGCGCCACCTCCAAAAACAGTCATCGGGATGCGGTTGATATTATTGAAATTTAGGATTTCGTTGGATTCCTTATTTAAGCTACCGATGGTAATGGCGAGGATATCGTTGGGTTGAATGATGGAGATATCCGGTCGGTTATCGGGTAGTGTAGCAACACGGGTGCTGTCGGCACTATCGAAATAGGTAATAACAGGTGTTTTGACGCACGAAGACGCCAAGAGAGCCACGGCGGCACAGATGCCACAGAGGAAGAGAAAACGTTTTGTCATACTTGTTTGATTTGTGATGTTTGGATGTAAAAAGCCATGGGTTGCGCCCAAGTGAGATAAAGCGCGCCCAAGTGGGGTTAGATATAGGTACTCATGGACGAAAAAGCATCCCTGGTAAGGAGGGCATATTGGTTGGAGCCGGTAAAATATATATTTCACCAGCCCCAAATCCCGTAGGGATGATATATTCATAGATAAATGCAACGCACACCAGAAAACAAGTCCATAGAAGATGGCATCGTACGAGAGACATAGCGGTAAAAAACCAGAAAACGATGCTCTAACCCGACAAGCCGCCCCTTTTATTTCCCCACTATATTAGCGGACATATCGACGGTCAGCTGAATACCGAGGAGCGGGAGATACACACGTAGTTTCTTGCCATCTTGGCGAATGACCTCTGCTTGTTGGCCGGAGAATGCCCCTGACTGAAATGTGACGAGGTCTCTTGGCGCAAATGTATCCAGTTGGATTTCGTTGTGGTCGAAATCATTCAGTAGGTACTGGATAGCACTGATTTCCTCGGGGCGTACGACGGCGGGTTTGTTCAGCCAGAACAAATACCTCACGACACCTTGGACTTCAAAGACGCGGTGTCTTTCTTTATCGGTTAAGCGCACGAATACATACGAGGTAAAGAGAGATTTTTCGACAACCTTTGTTCGGTCAGACCATTTCTGGTTTACCTTCCGGACGGGGCAATAGACGTCGATGCCCAGTTTCGTGAGATCATCGGCTACTTTCTTTTCAGCGCGTGCTTTGGTATAAATAACAAACCATTGAAGCATAGGAGCACCTTGTTTAAGTTTCTCGGAAACTTGCTGCGTTGGGGTAATCGGGACAGTATTCATCTTGTTTGTATATTTGTAGAGGGAAAATGCATCGTATGGGTTTGGTTACGGCTTTTGCCTAGACAATCCCGAGAACTATGAATAGTAAGCATTTAATTCATAAAAACCAAATTTGGGACATACTGTTTAAATAGAGCTTCGCTCGGTCAGTCCCATTTTGTGGACTTAGCGTGAAAAGGGAAGCGTCAATTTAGAGTATATTTTGTTTTTTAGCACGATTTCGGAATAAATTCCTGGTATTTCTATCAAAATATAGATAGAAACAAACACAAACAGAGTCAAAAGAAACACTGTACGGAGGGTGTGTACGAAGTTTATTCGTACACAGGCGTATAAGTATCTTTATTTTGCTGGAAGAGAGCGACATCTGCCCAGACCATTTCTTTGACGAGGGCGGCCAAATCATATTTCGGTTTCCAGTTGAGTTGTTTCATTGCTTTGGCAGGATCTCCGATGAGGAGTTCCACCTCCGTTGGGCGGAAGTACGCAGGATCAACCTCAACGACTACCTTTCCGATAGGCAGTTGAAAATCGGGATTTTCGCAAGCAGTTACGGTGGCTTTTTCATCCACGCCTGTGCCTTCAAAAGCGAGTGTGATACCGAGTTCTGCGAAAGCCATGCGAATAAATTCGCGGATGGTCGTTGTGATACCTGTTGCGATGACATAATCCTCTGGTTTTTCTTGTTGGAGGATAAGCCACATGGCTTCTACGTAGTCTTTGGCATGTCCCCAGTCGCGCTGAGCATCTAGATTCCCCATGTAGAGGCGGTCAGAGAGGCCGAGTACGATTTGTGCGAGCCCGCGGGTAATCTTACGGGTCACGAACGTTTCGCCACGGAGGGGCGATTCGTGGTTAAACAGAATCCCGTTGCAGGCATACATGTTATATGCTTCGCGGTAATTCACGGTAATCCAGTATCCATATAATTTGGCTACCGCGTACGGAGAGCGCGGATAGAACGGAGTTTTCTCACTTTGGGGTACTTCCTGCACGAGACCATAGAGCTCGGAGGTAGAAGCTTGGTAAATGCGTGTTTTTTCAGTCATGCCAAGAAGGCGAACGGCTTCTAGGATTCGGAGTGTCCCGATTCCATCGACGTTTGCCGTGTATTCAGGCTCGTCGAAACTTACTTTCACGTGTGACATCGCACCGAGGTTGTAAATTTCGTCTGGCTGAACTTCTTGAATAATTCGAATGATATTGGTCGAATCGCTTAAGTCTCCATAGTGCAATTTGAAATTCACTTTTGCATCGTGAAGGTCTTGGTATAGGTGGTCAATACGAGCGGTATTGAACAGCGAAGAGCGTCGTTTGATACCGTGTACTTGGTACCCTTTTTGGAGTAAAAGCTCGGCTAAGTAGGCACCGTCTTGGCCTGTGATTCCAGTAATGAGAGCAACCTTCATGCGTATCGTTCGTTAAATCTTATTGTTGAAAACGTAAGCAATTTGCCCAAAAAATTGCAAGACATCAATTTTTTTTTCATTTATTTATTAAGCGGTCGATTTTAGGTAAAAAACCGGAAAGACACATTGATATAGTTCAATTTTATCTTGTAAAAATGAAATGGCTATTTTTTTGATGGGGAGCCCATGACATCAGTCATGGGCTGAATCCTGCGATTTTAATCGTGGTTTATCTCATTTGTTCCCACAGTAATTCCGATAAATCATATACCTGTACCGCATGTTCTTTTTCTTGGTGCTTAACGCCGTCCGACATCATC
>JBKBRQ010000203.1:0-4693 GCA_046292055.1 Spirosomataceae bacterium
GTTTAAATGTGGTCTATTATATGCATTGACACTTTTAGTAGCGACTTTGTCTTGGTACGCATTTGAAAAGCCTATCAACCAATTAAAAGATAAGTTTTCTTATCGTTCTTAATTTACAAGAACCCCTTTCTTTTTAGTAGGCTTTCTGAACGAACCCATAGCGCCTCTTGATAACTCAAATCAAGTGTCTTGTGATGAGATGATGCTATTTTTTTATCTTTATAATAGCTTCCACTTGTTAAATTCTCAATGGGTTCAGTTGCTAAGAAAATACTAGTCTCAGCTCCTTGTTCGGGTGTCTTTAAGAAAGGTAACCAAGAGAAAAAGGACAGATAACCACCATTATTCGCTCCAAATTTTGTTCTCACAACACCGGGGTGTAAAGCAAAAGAAGAGACGCCTTTACTCTGATATAAATGATGTAAACGAAAGGCAAACAGGATATTCATCATTTTTGTGGCGCCATATTGCCGCCAACCGTTAAAATCATTTGCAGCAGATAAATCATCAAAATTGATTTTTCCCATTTTATGTGCTTCAGAAGAAACCGAGATAATCCTACTTTCTTGGCTTTTCTCTAATAAGGGGAGTAATTTATTTGTTAATAAAAAATGCCCCAAATGATTCACCTGAAATGCCTCTTCAAGTCCGTCAGTTGTTCGATAAAAAGAGCCGAAAATCCCCCCAGCGTTATTAATGAGTACGTCAATATGGTCAGTTAATGTTCCTATTTCTTGGGCAGCCGCTTGTACAGATGCCAAGTTGCAAAGGTCTAGGATAATGACATGAACAATAGCTTGAGGAAGTGCCTTTTTAATTTCAAGTTGTGTTTCATTTAGCTTTTGGTGGCTACGGCCCAATAGAAAAAGCTCGTGGCCATGCCGAGCTAGGGCAATGGCAGTTGCTTTACCAACTCCTGACGTCGCTCCTGTAATCACTGTTTTTTTAGACATGTTCCTCTGTATTTTGGAGTTCAGAAATCGGGGTTAACCGACCATCTTTTATTTTTTGCTCAATTTCACTTTCATACGGAACAACCTCTAAAATAGGAGTAAGATTGATGTCTGTAATTTGGTAATCTTGTACTGTTCCAAGTCGCTCAATCATTTTTTCATACGCTTCTTTGGGGTTTTCTGCATTAATTAGCATCGTGTAAGGGATTTTCTTCTCCTTCTGTGCTTTTTCATCAAATTCGATGTAATTCACCTTTACTTTGTACCAGGTTACAGCACCTTCTTCCTCAAAAAATACCTCTTGGATTCGTAATTTTGTTAAACCCGTTAACTGAAAATCAGGCATATTTTGAGCAACATAATTGTATAAACGCGTTTCTGCATCTGTGTATGAAACAGCATCAAAAAGGTATACTTCTGAAATCGCTTTTTGACGTCCTTGTTCGTCTTGTACTTGGTATTTTATTTTTGCTTGAAACCACGATGGCATAGTTGGTGATTTTTAAGGTTTAAATATCAAATATAGTAGGTTCACATGAATACATCCCCCTTTTCCTCATTTTTCAGTGAGTAGTTCTAGTCCTGCATCGCATTTTAGCCTACCATCTATGCAAAATGTGTACCTTTGTGTTCAAAAAGGTATTTTTAGTAAGATACGTCCAAAGATATATGACAAAAGATCTATTGCCTGCTGCCTTTGTTTCTCAAATAGAAGCGCAGTTAGGTGCTGAAAGCGTTGCTTTTTTTGAAGCAATTGCCCAGCAGCCCCCCGTTAGCATTCGGGTAAATCCAAGAAAAGGTACAGAAAATTTGCCCGATTTACTTCCTACTGACTTCGAGAAAGTGCCTTGGCACCCAAACGGGTATTATTTGCCTGAACGCCCAAGTTTTACTGTTGATCCTGTTTTCCAGGCAGGTGGATATTATGTACAAGAAGCTTCTTCTATGTTTGTGGCAGAAGCTGTTCGCCAAACCATGGATACATCTAAACCACTTCGAGTATTGGATTTATGCGCCGCGCCAGGTGGTAAAACTACTACGTTAGCTGCTGAATTAACAGAAAATAGTTTCTTAATGGCGAACGAAGTCATTAAAAGTAGAATCCCTGCATTAAAAGAAAATTTGCTCAAATGGGGATTTACGAATTATGTCGTCACTAACCACGACCCAGAAACTATGGCCGAGTTGGAAGGTTTCTTTGATGTGGTTCTTGTAGATGCCCCTTGCTCTGGTGAAGGTCTTTTTCGTAAAGATGACGAAGCAGCTAAAGAGTGGTCTGTGCAACATGTCGAATTGTGCTCTGCACGTCAAAAAAGAATTTTAAAAGCCGCCGCTTTTCTTGTTGCTCCAAATGGTGTTTTGGTTTATTCTACTTGTACATACAATGCCCAAGAAAATGACGAAAACGTGGCATATATTACTAAAATTACAGAACTTGAGCGTATTGATTTATCATTACCGACAGAATTTGGAATCCAAGCTACCCAAGGCGGTGCGCAATTCTATCCACATAAACTGAAAGGCGAAGGCTTCTATCTTGCTGTATTTAGACAAAAGGGGAGAGGTTATAACCGTGTGGATGCGAAAGTAAAATTGAACCAAGTACGCCAAAGACAATTGGAAAAAGCAATAACTTGGTTGAAGGAATCTAGCAAATTTCAGTATTTTCTGAAAAATGAAGGGACAATTGTGGCTCTGCGTAAAGAAAATTTAGCTGATTACGGAAAGGTTTTCTATGCACTCAGCAAGCATTCATCTGGATTTGAAATTGGATTATTCAAAGGAGAGGCATTTATTCCTTCACATGCTCTTGCTTTATCAAATGAATTGAATGACCGGATTCCTAGAGTTGAACTCTCGTTTGAGGATGCCCAAAAGTATTTCAAACGTGAGACTTTATCGATTGATCAATCGGCTGATTTACCAGATTCTTCACAATCAGGAGGTTGGTTGGTTGCTACCTACAAGGGGTATCAACTTGGTTGGCTCAAAGACGTACAAGGAAGAATAAATAATTATTTGCCCAAAGACTGGCGCATTCGAATGGATATTCCAGCCTAAATGCCTTTGTGAAAGGCAAAAGCCGAGCTATCAACACTTTTGTTAGCTCGGCTTTTTCGTTTATCAGAACCTCTTGATTTAATACGCTTCAAAGACCCGTATTCTGTAATTTTCGCTTACTTTTCTACTCAAGAAGAGCTTATTTGCGTTAGCAAGGACGACATTTCCGGCAGTTAGTGCAGCAATTCCGATGATTGTATTTTTGTTTTGCCAAGGTGGAATCTGTAGAAAAGCCCAATCATACAATAAAGGTGACAAAGCAGCCGCTGAAAACGTAATATTCAATCCTTTTTTTACCGTTCTCTTATAAACACGTGCAACTTCATCAATGCGAAAAGTCCGATTTTCCAATCGATTTGAAGTTAAATCGTAATAATAAATCGTAAAAGTAGAGTCTGTAATGCGGGAGACCTCTTCTTGGAAAAATAAATCATCTGTTGTTTTAAAGCGAAAGGTGTCTCCGATAAAAATACGTTTCCGTTTCATGTTTTTCAAGTTCTCGACAACCAAATATTTTTCTTTGTTTCGAATTGCCCGATAGTAGTTTGGATTTGTTCTTTTGAGTAATTCTTCGACACTCTCTGGTTCTCTCAAATGATAATCTTGCGCAAATGTAGCAGAATGTAAGAGGAAGAAAGAAATGAAAAAGAGAAGTAAAGTGGAGGTTGTTTTCATACGTTATTCTTGTTTATCTAGTAAAGAAACGCCTCCAGAAATAATAAGTTTCATCACTTCGGCACTTGGCATGTGAAGTAGCTCAATATTTTCTTTAGGTACAATATACATGACCCCAGAAAGCGCGTAACTGTGTGGACAATATACGGCAACTTGTCCGGGTAATTGCAACATACTCAAGTCTTTCTGTGTAATAAATCCCAATAATTTCACACCAGACTCCTTGTTTATAGTTACAATAACAGGCTGTTGGAATTTCCGTTTGTCACCGACAAATGCAGAAGTTAAATCTTGAAAAGCGGTGTAGAATATTTTTACAATAGGTAGATTTTTGATGATGTTTTCTAACCAGTTTTGAATCGTTTGTGGTAATAATGTGCTGAAAATGAAGCCAATAGCTGCAGTTCCTCCCACAACAATCAAAAAGCCAAGTCCAGGGATAATAAAAGGCTTAGTACTTGTTTCTGTATCAAATGGAATTTGAATAAGTCCATCCACAAAATCAAAAGCACTATAAAGTATAAAAATAGTGAAACCTACGGGCGCAACAAATAGGAGGCCTCGAACAAAATAACCAAATATTTTCTGAAGGATGTTTCGTATAAATTCCATGAAGGAAAATCGTTTGGAGTAAAGTCATTGGATAAGAATTACTCCAAATTTAGGGAAATTCCTTGTTGAGTGGTTTCATATTCAGGGAGAATATCTGAATTATCCCAAATTCCAGTTAAAAGTGTGTCTGCATAGGAGAATGGCAGCCCATTTTCCAACATTAATTGATTGGCTTCCCCTGAATCATATTCATACGATTTGAATTGATACGAAAACTCACCTGATGTGTCGTCGAGCAGCATGTACCAAACACGAGGTGTGCCGTCATTGGCTGGCATACCAATCACGCCTGGATTTAGCCAAAATAAGTTTTCTTGCACATCAGCAAAAGGTAAACCGCAATGTCCGGCTAGAATAATATCTGCTTTTGTGGAGGCAAAATTGGCTTGTTT
>JBKBRQ010000204.1:0-4579 GCA_046292055.1 Spirosomataceae bacterium
GGACAGCAGACCCTTCTTTTTTACATCCAGACTTTGGAAACACCACAGCTCTTCAATTTTTAAACTCATTTCCAGAGAAAAAGCTTGTTTTTTCTACTTCAAATTTTTCTAATCCTTCTCTCGGAAGCGGCTGGTCTTGGGATGATTACAACGACGACTATCAAGCGGAAATCAGTCCGTTGCCCATGTATGGTAATATTGTTCGGTTTCAAATAAAAGATACAACAGGTGTGAGTTTGAACCCTTCTTTGTTTCAGAACTCATTTTTCCAAAGCAATCAAGGACAGTTTATTCAAAGAGAATTAGAAGACAACCAGTTTGCCGTTCCCTCTGAAATCCTGACAAAAGAAAAGTACCTTCAAGATATTCCATTCAAAACGTCGCCCTCACTGACACAACAATTTTTAATGGATACGTTACAACGATTCGTACATCTTGACAATTTACCGCTACCCGACTCAGCAGCAACACTTTATACAATTCCTTTGGATACACTTTATAAGCGTATGATGCAAATTAGTGACAATATGGTCGCGGAGCATCTGCTATTACTGTGTGCATCACCACATAACTTACCTATACAAACAGCGCAGGTCATTTCATTTATTCAAGAAAAATACCTCACAGACTTACCTGACAAACCCAAATGGGTCGATGGTTCGGGACTATCCAGATACAATTTGATGACGCCGCGTTCCATAACGACACTTTTAGACAAAATGTGGAGGAGCTATCCACAAGAAAAACTCTTTTCTTACTTAGCTGCTGGAGGCGGTATTGGGACATTAGGCTCATTGTATGCTTCAAGTAAAAAACCGTATATTTTTGCCAAAAGTGGGTCTATGAGTGGCGTATATAACCAGAGTGGTTATCTTGTCACACAATCAGGTAAAATACTTATATTCAGCGCAATGAATAACAATTTCACTCTTCCTATCAAAACGGTTCGTCAGGAAGTAGGAAAATTAATGGATTGGATTTATACCCAAATTCCGTAAATGAACTAGCGCCAATTGGTAGTTTCAATAATCCAAATATACGACGAAATGCACCTGCTCATTTATTTACTCATCTCGATTGTTTTCATTATATATGCCACGTCTAAATGGAAAATCCATCCATTTTTGGTACTACTTATGGCTTCTTTCTTTTTTGGATTTCTTGCGAATATGCCAAGTGACAAACTTCTAAAAGCCATTCAAACAGGCTTTGGTGATACGTTAGGCAATATTGGTCTCATCATCATCATGGGTATTTTGATTGGTACTTTTCTTGAAAAAACAGGAGCGGCACTTCAGCTAGCCCACTTGGTTTTTCGGATAATTGGCGCTAAACGATTACTTCCGAGCATGGCAACGATTGGATTTATCATCTCTATTCCTGTATTTGTTGACGCCGGTTTCGTGCTTCTAAACAGTCTAAATAAATTACTGACGAAACAAGCAGGTTTATCTATTTCTTCTACTGCTGTTGCGCTTGGCATGGGGCTGATGGCTTCACACACGATGGTTCCACCGACTCCAGGGCCCGTTGCTGCGACCACTATTTTGGGGGCAAATATTGGCTTTGTACTCTTTTGGGGAATTGTTATTGGTCTGATTTCTCTAATACCAGTCATAATTTTTAGTCAATGGATTGGTAAACATGTTCTCATAACTCCTTCCACTGAAATCGAAGAAGTTGAGACGGAAACCGCTGTATATCCCTCAAAACTTGTTTCTGTTTTACCGATTGCTCTGCCTATTTGCTTTATTATAGGAAAATCCATGAGTCAATTGCCTCAATCCAACATTCCAGCGAATCTACAACCTATTTTATCTTTCCTAGGAACGCCTGTCATTGCGCTAAGCATTGGTTTTATCCTTTCTCTTTTCTTGCTGAATCCTTCCACAGCGCAAAAGGCCAAAAAAGAAAACTGGATTGGCCAAGCATTGAGTGGCACATCAGATATATTACTTATTACAGGAGCAGGTGGAATTTTCGGGAAGGTATTACAAGAATCGGGCCTCGGAAGTTCCATCGGACAAATCATGGAAAATTGGCCTTTAGGCATCTGGCTTCCTTTTTTATTAGCGACGATGATTAAAACGGCACAAGGGTCTTCTACTATCGCTATCATTACAACAGCATCTATCGTTGCTCCACTTATGCCTTCTCTGGGCTTGACTACAGATACTGCTATTGCTTTAACGGTTGTTGCCATTGGAGCAGGGTCTGTCATGATTTCACACGTGAATGATAGCTACTTTTGGGTTGTAACCAAACTAACGGGGCTTTCTGTGGCTGAGGGCTACAAAACGCATAGTTTAGGTTCTATCATTCTTGGTCTTTCGGCAATGCTATTATGTGTATTTTTCTTGGCAATATTTTCGCCCCCGGTTTAAATCGGGGGCGAAAGGTTAATTCAACACTTGTTTCAATGCATCCAAAAATATATCTGCCTCTTCTTTTTTTAATGCCAAACTAGGTAACAAACGAAGCGTATGTCTACCTGCAACGCCCGTAAATAAGTGATGCTCATGGAGTAATTTTGAACGGATGGGACCTACCTCCTCCTCAAATTCAATCCCAATCATCAACCCTTGTCCACGCACTTCCCGAATTCCTTTGGAAAATCCACGAAGTTCCTGCATCCAATAATTCCCTAATTGTGCTGCATTTTCTATTAATTTTTCTTCTTGAATCACATCCAAAACAGCACCTGCAGCCACACTTGCTAAATGATTTCCTCCGAAAGTCGTACCTAATAAACCATGTTTTGCCTGAAATTTAGGCGAAATCAATACACCACCAATCGGAAATCCATTCCCCATTCCTTTGGCTGTTGTCACCAAATCTGGTAAAATATCTGTGTGCTGGAACGTAAAAAACTCACCCGAACGGCCATAGCCGCATTGCACACTGTCATGAATAAACACGGCCCCGGTTTCATCACATTTCGTCCGGATAGCCCGCATGAATTCTTCTGTTGCCACATGAATGCCACCAACTCCTTGGATTCCCTCCATAATAACCGCACACGTATCTGTATCAATGGCAGCCGAAACTGCTTCTACATCATTGAAAAGTACAAATTGAACATGACTGTCAAAATTAATCGGAGCTTTAATGGATGGATTGTCCGTTGCAGCCACCGCTGCCGATGTCCTGCCATGAAATGCCTTTGTAAATGCAATAATTTTCGTTCTCCCTGTGTGAAAAGAAGCTAGTTTCAATGCATTTTCATTTGCCTCTGCACCTGAATTAACTAAAAATAGCTGGTAATCTCTCAAACCCGAGATCTCTCCTAGCTTTTCTGCTAAACGTTCCTGACTGCTAATCTTAACGGAGTTTGAATAAAAACCAATATTTCGGAGCTGTTCTGTGATTCTTTCTACATACAAAGGATGCGAATGTCCAATGGAAATCACCGCGTGTCCTCCATATAAATCTATATATTTTTGTCCTTTGCTATCCCACAAAGTACTTCCTTGTGCCCGAACAGGTTCAATATCGTAAAGCGGATATACATCAAATAATTGCATAATTAACCAATAAATTGTGTGTAAAATTAAAAACCAACTGTTTTCAGACGCAAACCGGTGGTTTCATCTAAACCAAAAATTAAATTCATATTTTGTACCGCTTGTCCAGAAGCCCCTTTCGTCAGGTTGTCTATGATACTCGTAATCAAAAGTTGATTTCCGTGCTTTTGTAGTTGGATGATACATTTATTTGTATTCACAACCTGCTTTAAATCAATATCTTCTGTGACAACATGCGTAAATGGATGCGATCCATAATACTCGGAATAAAGCTTTACAGCTTCGTCCAATGACCCTTCGTACGGTGTATATACATTTGCCATGATTCCACGTGTGAAGTTCCCTCGGTAAGGAATAAAATGCACGCTGTGATCAAAATCAGGCTGTAAGGCCGTTATGCTTTGTCCGATTTCAGCTAAATGTTGATGTGTAAATGCCTTATAAATAGAGATATTATTATTTCTCCAACTAAAGTGTGTCGAGGCACTTAGTGCTTGTCCAGCACCCGTTGACCCCGTAACTGCGCTTACATGGATATCTGATTTTAAGACTTTAGCCGCAGCCAAAGGCAATACAGCCAGCTCAATACTTGTCGCAAAACAACCTGGATTTGCAATGCGACTCGCCTGCCGGATTGTTTCTCGCTGAAGCTCCGGAAGACCATAGACAAAACCATTGGACTGATTCCGAAAATCTGTACTTAAATCAATGATTTTTATGTCTGAAGGAATAGTTTCCGTTGCTAAAAACTGCTCAGACTGCCCATGACCTGAACACAGAAATAGTACATCTACGTCCTCCCATTCTTTTCCAGAGGGAAGTGCCGCAGCGAAAGTTAAGTCTGTTTCACCTAACAAATCTTTGTGTGTCTTGTAAATGGGTTGCCTAGCTTGGCTTTGCGAAAGTACAAATTGGAGATTTACTTGCGGGTGATTGAGGAGAATTCGGAGGAGTTCGCCGCCCGTGTAACCGGCTCCACCTACGATTCCGATTCTAATTTTTTGCATGTTTTTTGGTTAATTGTCATCGTACATAAGAAAGGAGAGATGTGCCGC
>JBKBRQ010000205.1:0-4561 GCA_046292055.1 Spirosomataceae bacterium
TTTGATGGTTTGTTATGCCTGAATTCTACGGAGTGCAAAATTAAGCATGAGATTTAATTTTCCTATTATTCGTCCGCATATATTTTTTGTGACGGGATTCGAGTCAATAAAACAAAGCCTACCACAAAAAGAATTAGTAGAAACAACACAGAATTACGCATTTCGCCGGTTAATTGGATGATTCCACCGAAAATCAATGTCCCTAGAGAAGTTGCTAATTTTTCTACAATGTCATAAAAACCGAAGAACGAAGCAGTTTGTGTGGTATCATCTGGGATTAATTTGGCAAAAGTGGAACGAGATAGCGACTGGATTCCTCCCATGATTAGCCCGACTACAGCTGCAATGACGTAGAACTGTTCGGCAGTTGTTGTAAAGTACGCACCAAGAGGAACTAAAGCCCAAAGGAAAATCTCGATACGTAGCGCAATCGTATTTCCATATTTGTTTGACAGTTTTGACGCTAAATAAGAACCCGGAATAGCGACTAACTGAATAAGTAATAACGTGATGATAAGTCCTTGTTTGGGAATAGCCAGTTCTTTGTCTGCAAATAGTGTAGCTACATAAATCACCGTCATAACGCCCATATCGTAAATGAAGAAAGCGACTAAAAAGCGTCTGAGTAATACCCTTTCTTTCAATTGGAGATACACTTTTTTTAGCTCAGTAAAACTATTTTTAATCCAAGCGGACTGGTAAGGGTTTGCCTCATCTTTCGGAAGAAAATAGAAGGGAATTTGAGCGAAGGCAATCCACCAAATACCCACAGTTAAAAATGAAATTCGGGCAGTTAGCCCAGAGGCTGAGTCCGCTTCTGTTAATCCAAATAATGTAGGTTGCATGATTAACAACAAATTGAAAATAAGCAATAATACACTTCCTACATAGCCGAAAGCAAAGCCCTTGGCACTTAGCTGGTCGTATTTATCCTCCGTCGCGATTTCAGGCAAATAGGAATTATAAAAGACGATACTCCCCCCCCACCCGATAATGGATAAACCAAAAGCGATGATGGAAGAGTTAACATTATTCTTAGTAAAAAAGAAAAAATAGGCACAGCTTAACGCACCCAAGTAGCAGAAAAACTTCATGAAAAGCTTTTTTCGTCCGCTGTAATCCGCCATGGCTGTCAAGAGAGGATTGAGAAGAACAAGAAAGAACGTAGCGAATGAGATAGTATAAGAATAGAGAACTGAATTTGTGATAGAAATCCCAAAAAATGAAATGACATCTCCCCCGTTTTCATTGACGGCAGTCGAGAGAAAATACATGGGAAAGACAACGGTTGTGATTACTAAATTATGAACAGAGTTAGCCCAATCGTACATACACCACGCGTTGAGTACCTTTTTTTGATTTTTTTCAAACATGTTTAGTTAGGGTAGTTACTTTCTTTTTCTTTTAAAAAGAGGACGCAATATGAAACTATTTTCGAATAAATGCAAAATATTGCTTCATAGCTACTCATTTGAGCGATGTTCGAGTCAATGTTCCTCTTTACTGGATTTCGCTTTGTATTTTCTTCAACAAATTCTTAGCCCGAAGCTGATATAAATGTCCGTCTGTTTGACTTAATTTACGCAGTTTTTCCATGGCGGAATTTGTCTCTTCAAGACGTATCAGGGCCAAAATTGCATACCATTCACCGTAAGGTCTGAGTTCATCAAAACGACTTTCTGCTGTTTTTTCAAAAAGAGCAAGTGCTTGGTTGGCTTCTCCCTTATCTAATAAATCTACCCCTTTAAAGAAAGCAGCTGTTTCCGTCTCCCAAAGTTGCAAGAGACCAGGATTCATCCCCATTTTTTCTTGAGAGAATGGAGAAGAAGGACGTGGATTAGCGTCAAAATTTTGTTCAAAAAGCGTTTTAAGTGGTGATTTGTCTACTTTTGGTTCTTTCTTTATTTCTGCTGCCAAGTTTTTTCTCTCTGCTGGAACCGGGGCGGCTACTGTATCTTGTTTTTCTTCCGTTTTTTGCGCCAATGGCATCGACGAGGGGGATTCTGTTGGTTTTATAAACACATACCAAGCAGCACCTACAATAAATAAGACACTCGCTGCTGCAACCCAAGGTTTCCACAAAGATTTTTTAGGGTTAAGGGGTAAAATGACAGTTTTAGGGATTTCTTCTTGAAGGTTACCCGAAGCCTTTAACTCGGCATGAATGGCTTCAAAGCGTTTTTTATGAGCCAAAACTCTCAAACCCACTTGGATTTGCTGCTGATTTTTTAGTTCTTCTGCCAATACAGCATCCGCTTGTAAGCGGGCTTCAAACTGGGTGCGTTCCTGTAGAGTTCCTTCTCCGCGCAAGTACGCATGTATTTGTTCAAATGTTGATTCGTCAAGTTCTGTCATAAGAATAAGAAGAGTAAAAAAGTAGAAATCGAGAAGTCATTTCTTTTACTTGTATTTGTATGAATTGATACATAATGACACAAAACCTTACTAGACAAGTTCAAATTTCTTTTTGAGATACGTTGCACATTTAAACCTTTTTACGGTTGCTGATGCCTCCGTAAGACCCAGTGCTTCTCCGATTTGGCGCAGTGACCAATCCTCGACATAAAACCAAGTAAGTACTTGCCGGCAGTCTTCCTTCAATAAATTCATGGCTTTTTGGAGCTTCGTAAAAATCCAGGTTCGTTCCTCCTCATCATACGCCTCCTCTCCGGATATATGTAGAATAGTCAACTCTTTATTGCTTGGTTCGTTATCCTCCGAAAAAGCTGATTCAAACCAAGGAAGCGAAACCTCCCCTCTTTTCAACTTTCGTTCTGCCATTTTCTTCCATTGATTGACGTAAATTCGATAGAAGTACGTAGTAATTTTGGCGTTTTCTTGAAAAGCATAACTACCATTTCGGACTTTCTCGATGAAGATAGCCAAACATTCTTGAAGTAAGTCTTCCGCCTCCTCTTGATTAGCCCCTTTACTTTTGGCGTACGGCAAGCACATTTGATACGTTTGCAAGTACAAACATTGAAAAGCTGTTGCTCGTTCTGTTTGTAAATCTTGGTAGAAAAGCAACTCGTTACCAAGGTATGTTTGGCAAATGGTCGAATTTGTCATAGAAAAAAGCGAGAGTAGTAAATAAGTGCACGAAGTTAAAAATACAATATCTGTGAACCAATAGATTTTACAAACATCAACCTAATCTGATAAAGTTGTTAAAAGTGTCTTTTCGTTTCATAGCTCATCTGAACAAAAATAACTCGTTTTCATTCGTAGAACACAACTCAAATAGCTTCTAATCTATTCAGAAAGACATACCATGTAAGATCTCTTATTCTTAAAACACGAATTGCGCTGTCCTTGTTTTCTTCAAGAACAGCGCAAAAAATACACAAAGTTTTTTTACTTGTGAACAATACGAACAAGCATTGGGACAATACTTCCAGACGGATTTCCTTTTACTTCAAATCCGACTTGATTAGGTTGGTAAAAGATACTTGCAGGTGCAATCACCTCATTACCAACTGCTGCCATCACCTTTTGTGCAAAATTACCTGGCGCATTTTTGATACGAGATGAAACTTCTTCAATATTCAACTCTTTTTCTGACACCAACACTAAAAAATAATCTGTACCCATTTGTGTATCCATTGTGAAGGAACGATCAGCCGCTGGCAACACAACACTCGCATTTTGTGGAACAATCGCACTTACGTTTTGACTTGCCTCCCCTTGGTACGGGAATAATTTAGTTACTCGATTTATTTCATCCGAACCAATAATATATACATACGCTTGTTTTGAATTATTGATATTCATTTTAAAGCGGGTTCCTGAATTATACGGCGAAGTCATCTGATACGTTACCAAATCTGCTTGTGTATCAAGTGTTACGTCAAGTCCACGATACGTTGGAACAATGGCAACCGGCATTGGCGCATTTGTACTTGCCAATTGGAAAGACATGTCTGATTTTAAAGCCAAAGCTGTTGGTTGTGGAGACGGGTTGCTAACTGGGTACACCTGAAATGCATACCGAGTAAAGCGGGCTAAATCATTGTAACGCGCCCATGTATAACCGTTTGTTCCCCACTCTTTTCCCCAACTATTGGCCACCAAAAAAGCACCGCCATATTTGGTATCATCGTAAGCAACAATTGTCATTGCATGGCCACCAAGCGATGTTTCAGGCGTTTCACCTGGTGCAGGTTGCCATAAGTCTGTTGCCGAGAAAAACGAACGGGGCAAAAGCATTCCGAATGGAACAGCTTGCTCTCCTTCTGCTAACGCCTCTTTTATTTTGAGCACTTTCACCTCAGATGGTGTCTGGACGATGTCAAAAAGTGTACTAAAGTCTTGGATTTTATACTGAGCCGCCTCTGCGTCATGTCTTGCAAAATTTGGATCACACGCAGAAGGCATGCTACTCAATAAAGCAGCGCCCTTGTTGCGAAGTAGATAGAGAGCGTCCGGAATTGTAGCACCGTCTTGGCAATCGTAGTCGTTCTGTCCTTTGATTTGTTCGTAAATATAAAATGGAGAAAAACGGTACGGAGCAATGCTTGAAGGCGTAGTTAAGCGTCTTTTTTGTGCTTCCATACCTGTGCGC
>JBKBRQ010000206.1:0-4534 GCA_046292055.1 Spirosomataceae bacterium
ATTCCATTCTACTACCCTTGGTTATAACTTTTTTACTCTACCACATCAACTCCCTTGAACTAACAAACAACATACGTAAAGTAAGAGAATTACTTCCATACCCGCTTTGGAAATGGAAATTAATGAAAATTCTAAACTGTATATTTTGGCTCTTCAGTATTCTGTTGTTGATGATATTGTTGGATTTTGTGTACGTTAAATATTTTGAAAATTTCAAGGACTGGAATTTAACTTCGTACGAAAATCCGTTTGGTGTTTATTTGCTTTTTCTGCTCAAATCTAGTTTTTACGTGGTTGTACATCTATTTATTCTTGATATTTTACATAATAGATACCCAATTTCGATTTTCGTGTATATCCTGATATACTTGGTTTTATTACCCTTTTGGAGTCCATTTATCGAACTTGAATTGTTTCCAGATGTATTTGATAAGATAAATTACGTTGATTATTTTTTCAAATCAAACTATTCTGTGTGGATTAATTCGGTGCTTATTTTTCTGTTTGCCCTTTATACTCGATACACGAAATGAGTATTTTACAGGCGTTTCTCTCTATTCTATTCTTTAGAAACCACTTCATTTCGTCACCTTTGCAGGCGTTTCGTCACCCAAGTTGTAGGAAAAACGAAAAAAGTTTTTTTACTTCGAACCATAATAAATAGAGTGTCGGAAATAGCAATTTAGTTTTTGAAATATCAAATTAGAGAAGATTTCAAACGTCACCAGAGTGTTCCTAAGAATTAGTCAACGAGTGAGTTAATAAACTGTATTCATGTTCTAGCTCGTTTCGTAATAAAGTATTAGACATGAGAAAAGTAAACATATTATTTGGCCAATGATTTCGAGATTATTTCATTACTCAAAGAAAAAAATGGAATAGCGGATTCAGCTGTCGCTTTAAAACAGCTGAAGGTAGAAACTTTAATTATATAAACAGCACATCCAATAAGATAAATTACAATATGCTGGATGTCTTTTAATAAAGACATCCAGCTATCTATTCATTCAACTATCCGTTAAATAATATGCAAAAAATACTCTACTTAGCAGGGCTTGTTTGTCTATTCATGGCATTTCAGACAGAAAAATCAACGTATGGAAAATTTGAATATGAACAAATTGAAAACAAAAACAAAGGATTTAAAAGTCATGTAGCCTTTTTTGACTTGAATATAACAAAAACGTTCAGTACGTATTCTCAGGTATATACGAACGATTTAGACGAAAAATATGCAGAAGAGCAAGAAGATGGCGTGAATGAAGTGATTGTCGTAAAACCTAAAAAAGACGAAATGAGGATTGTCTATACTGACTTTTTAACGGGGACAAGTTTTTTCAAAGAGATTATCGCTTTTAGTAAGGTCTATGTGAAAGAGGACAAATATACGATGGAATGGACGTTATCAAACGAAACAAAGAAATTTGGAAAAAGAGAATGTAAAAAAGCAATGACCACCTTCAGAGGAAGAACGTATATCGCTTGGTATTTACCTGAATTAAAAACCAAAGTAGGCCCATGGAAATTTAAAAATCCTCCTGGACTTATCTTTGAAATCTATGATAAAGAGAACGTTCTGCATATTAAACTCAATCGGTTTAACACAAATGTGCAGTCAAATATCAATACGTGGGAATTAGAGAAAAACAAGAAAATCATTACCGTGAAAGAGTACGTGAAACTTAGAAACAAAGCAGAGGACGTCGTGCTTGAGCGACTAAACGCAAAACTGCCCAAAGGCTCTGCTCCATTTGTTAAAAATACAGAACAAAAAGAAATAGAAATTTTTAATTAGATAAATTTTGAAAAAAATAGCCTTTCTTCTTTTGTTCTTTTCGATGCAAGCATATACCCAAAGTACTTTTTCGTTGAGTATATATGATGCACAAAACGCCCCTCTGCAAGAGGTTCTACTCATCTTAAAAGACAAAAATGAGAAAGTGACTCAGACATTGTTTACCAATGAAAGAGGACAATTTGATATACCAATAAGCCATAAGGGGTATTCTGTGATAATTAAGAAAATGGGATATATTGAAGTAGAATATTTACTTAAAGATTTGATAATAAGGAATATACGTAAGGTAGTATTGGAAGAAAGTGTCAATGAGTTGGAAGAGGTGGTTGTTCAGGCACAACGCCCTATACTTGTAAAAAGTGATACAGTGGTTTTTTATGCCGATACGTACAAACAAGGAAATGAACAGGTTGTAGAAGACTTGCTCAAAAAGATTCCAGGTTTGCAGATTGATGCAAACGGCATCATAAAAGTTGGTAATCAAGAAATTGCCAAAGTGATGATAGATGGAGACGATATGTTCGAAAATGGGTACAAGCTTCTGACTAAAAATATGCCTGTGAACCCTATCCACAAAATTGAAATTTACCAGAATTACTCCAGTAATAAACACCTAAAAGGAATTGAAAATAGCAATCAAGTAGCACTTAATCTGTCATTAAAAGAGGAAGCAAAACACATTTGGTTTGGTAATCTTTCTGCTGGGCGTGGTCTTACCTCGGAAAATCGGTACGAAGCACGCGGCAATCTTATGAATTTTAGTAAGAAAAATAAGTACTATTTTCTGACAAATCTCAATAATATCGGCCAAGATGCTTCAGGAGATATAAATCATCTTATTCGGCCTACTCGCTCGGACGAGGCTTCGAGTATCGGAGACGACCAATCGGTACATACTTTATTAAGCCTGGACTTTGAAACCCCCAATTTAAAATCCAAACGAGTACGGCTGAATAAAACAGAAATGCTTTCCTTGAACAGTATTTTTACGCTATCGGATAAAACGAAACTGAAGGCGCTTGGTTTCTTAAATGCTGATAAACTCGACTTTTTCCGAAATAGCTTGCAACAATTTACACTTGGTAATACATCCTTTACCAATACAGAAAACTTTATCGGAAGACAACAACAACTGACGGGATTTGGTAAATTAGATCTGACACACGACTTTACACCCAAAAAGACGCTGGAATATACCGGGAAATTTAATAAAACGAGCGAAGAAAATCAGAGTGATTTGTTATTCAATAAAAATGAATTTAACGAAAGATTATACGCCGATAATCAACTCCATGACCAAAAGATAACTTTTACAAATAGATTGAAAGAGCAGACAGTTGTTGTTTTTACAGGCAGGTATATCCACGAAAAAACACCACAAAATTATACAATCAATCCGTTCATTTTCAAGGATTTATTTGCTGAAAACGCCAACAATACACAGCAAGTTAGTGAAAATAAAATGCAATTTGCCGGCTTTGAAGCTCATTTGTTGGATAAAAAGAAAGGTGGAAATTTACTAGAAATCGAACTAGGAAGTCAGTCACGAAGGGATAGATTAAATACAGATTTTGAACTACTTGATAATCAGGAATATACAATAGTTGCTCCAGATGGTTATCAAAATCGGTTGACTTATACCACAAATGACCTTTATGTTTCCGCCAAATACAGATTTAAACGTAAGAATTTTCTCGTATTAACTCAGGCTGATGCGCACCAGCTGTTCAATCAATTGGACAATGGGGGGATTTCGTCTGTACAGACTCCCTTTTTTATTCTACCTAAAATTGGATTAGATTGGAAAGTAAACGGTGAGAATAAAATCACCACTTCCTATACTTACAATACAACCAATGCAGGGGTTTTGGATGTATATTCGGGTTTTGTACAAACGGGTTTTCGTTCGTTTTCAAAAGGTTTGGAGGAATTTAACCAGTTAAATTCCTCACAGGCTATCCTCAACTACACGTTTGGTAGTTGGGGCGACAAGTTTTTCGCGAATGCGCTCTTCGTGTATTCTCGAAATAATGACTTTTACAGTACTAATGCGAGAATTGTACAAAATTTTTCACAAGCAGAAAAAATCATCATCAAAGACCGTGAATTTTTATCGGTATCTTCCCATATTGACCGTTATCTTACACCTTTAAAATCCAATTTAAAAGTGAATTGGGGAGCTACGAAAACAAATTTCAAGAACATTGTGAATAATTCGGACCTACGTGAGATAAAGAATTTATATATAGAATCTGGCTTTGAAGTACGTTCTGGTTGGAGAGGGTTTTTCAATTATCACTTGGGTTCGAGATGGATGTATAATCAAATCGAAACAACGGTTAAAAACGACTTTATGGATAATCTGAGTTTTATTGATTTTTCTTTGATGTTCAGCCCTAAGTTCACTGTTCAATTGCAAACAGAGCGTTATTATTTTGGTAATTTAGAGGTATTAAGCAACAAGTACTTTTTTGTAGATTTAGAGAGTCGCTATGTTGTGAAAGAAAATAAATTGACACTTTTCTTGGTAGGTAATAATTTACTGAACACAAAAACATTCAAAAACTACCGTATTTCAGATATTAATAGTTCGCAAACAGAGTTTCGTCTTATGCCTAGATATTACCTTTTGAAGGCAGAATATAGGTTTTGATTCCGTATCTAATTTTTTTCGTATATGCGTACGCGTTTTATTATTTAAGCTGAATTTAGCCGTTGTTTTTTTAGTGAATAAAC
>JBKBRQ010000207.1:0-4492 GCA_046292055.1 Spirosomataceae bacterium
ACTTGTTAAAATAAAATGATAATAAAAAAAAAATAATGCATTTTTCTATTGAGAAAAAGTAATTCTTTTTATAAATAGCTATATAACCACCAAATCACAAAAAACTGGTGGGGTAAACGACCCCATCGAACCCACGCAGGAATTTTAGCGAACTTTTTCTCTTTTGCCATGTATATATTGGCAGGAAAAACCGCGATTAACAAGAAAATTAGCCCCCAAATAGCAAAGTTTTTCGTCATGGGAAACAAAAGACCGATACCCCCTAGAATTTCAAAAATACCGCTTAGATACACTAACAGAAGAGGACTCGGGAAAGAAGGAGGAACGATTTTTAAAAAAATCTTCGGTTGAATAAAGTGCATAATACCAGTAAAACAAAAGACGATTGCTGGAATCCAAAGAGATAAATTCATACGTACGCATGGTTGTAGTGACGATTAACTTATAGGGCAATGCCAAGGCAAGTAGTAGTTGGTTAAATCCAAATCGAAAGAGTAAACCTAAGGATGCCCCTATCAAGTTAACAAACATATCTTCAAAGTCAAAGCTTCGAGTAGGAATTAGCCCTTGTAATGACTCAATAAAGATACTTATAACTACAATATAGTACATCGTATACCGAAATGAAATCCCCTTTGATGTTAAGAATAAAGAAATAGACAAGAAAAAGAAGAAATGCGCCTCTTTATCACTAATAAAAATAAGCGATGCTAATTGACCAACGCCGGGCAATAAAAAAATACAAAGAGTTGCTATAGCCCAACCCAATAGTCGGTACTGTTTTGCAATGTTTTTGATTGTCATAATCTTGTGTGAATAGTGGTATCCGTAAAATAATATATTTATGCAACGAAAACCAAATAATCGACAAAAAAATCGACTTTATCGCATAATTACTGCCATTTGACTACAAACGTTTATTATTTCGTCACTAATTTGAAGCCTACACCATGTATATTTTCGATTTTGACAAACGGATCAAGTGAGAGCATTTTACGAAGGCGTGTAATAAAAACATCCAGACTTCTCCCAAGAAAGTAGTCATCTCTACCCCAAATTTGAACAAGGATTTCTTCTCGTTTTACTACCGAGTTCACTCGTTCAACTAAAAAGTGCAGCAGTTCTGTTTCTCTGGCGGTCAGATGGTATATTTTTGAAGTATGAGTCAATTTTTGTTCTAGTGGTGTAAAAAAGAAACTTCCCAAAGAAAAATCAGTTGCTTTATTTGTAAAAATGGCTTGACTCTGGACAGACTTACGTTTGAGGAAAACCTTTATACGAAGTAAGAGTTCATCCATATTAAAAGGCTTAGCGATGTAATCATCTGCACCAATAGATAAACCAGCAATTCTATCTTCTTGTTGGTTACGCGCAGTCAAAAAGATGATTGGTATAGCCATATCTACCTTGCGTATTTGTTCTGCGAGTGTAAAGCCATCCAAATGAGGTAACATGACATCTAACAGACAAATATCGTGCGAACTCCCTTGAAATACCTCCCATGCTTCTTTTCCATCCTTGCAATGATGAACGATGTATCCTTCTATTTCCAAGCTATCTTTGATGACAAAACTTAAGTTTGGATCATCCTCCACATACAAAATTTTATACATAACTTATGGACATTAAGATTGAGGAATTTCAAATGTAAACGCAGTACCCTTCCCTACCTCACTATGTACAACGACGTTCCAATGGTGTGCCTTGGCTACAGATCTTACGTAATTTAAGCCCAATCCAAAACCTTTCACATTGTGAACATTACCAGTGGGCACTCTGTAAAACCGATCAAAAATGAAGGGTAAATATTCAGAGGAAATACCAATACCATTATCTTGTACGGTAAATTGTAACTTTCCTTCTACTTGTTTTGTTTGAATTGTAATCTCACAAGAATCTGCGGCATATTTCACAGAATTATCCACTAGATTACGAATCATATTCATAAAATGCCCTTTATCCAGACGTACTTTTGTTTGCGTTGCTTCAAGATTAAAACGAATTTCAGTTGTATTTTCAGTTAATAAAGATTCAAAAACTTCCTCAATCACTTCATGTAAATCGTACGTATTCATGTTTAGTGAAAAAGCTCCTTTTCCGGTGCGAGCAGTTGTCAGTAGCGTTTCTACTTGTAGCTTCAAACGTTGATTTTCTTGCCGAATAATATCTACATATTTGAATAATCGTTGCGGTTGTTCCAGGATTTTGGGAAGTCTGAGTACATCCGTAGCGATATGAATCGTGGAAATAGGCGTCTGAAACTCGTGGGTCATATTATTTATAAAATCACGCTGAATTTCACTTAATCTACGCTGTTTTAGTACGACAAACATTGCGTATGTAAAGAAAATTATCACGACAAATGTGATAAGAGACGAATAAATCCAAAAATCAAGAGAGCCAACTAAAAAACTATTTTTTTCAGGAAAACGAACTCCAAAATAATTTAAAAACTGGTCTGTTTTGGGCAAATTTGATGGAATTACATTTTTTTTTCCTGCTGTTCTTGCTATGTATGCACCATATACGATGGCATCTGTGTCGCAATCATAAATTCCAAATTCAAAATCTGTTTCTATTTCATTTTTTAGAAACTCTTCTTGCAACAGATATTCCAGAAGTTTTTCATCGAGAGGAATACGAATATTAACCACATAATAGTTAGAAGACATTTGACTGACAGGGTTTTCAATGACGGCTAAATCATGCGAAGTTGCAATCTGATTGGCGACATTCCGTAGGGCAATCATTACCGTTTGACGAAACTGCTGTTCTTTTAGGTCAAAAGCTTTCTTGACCCAAAAAATTTGGATACTAATGATGCCTACCAGAGAAATGACCCCCAATAATAAAAAGTATTGTATCGACTTACGGCTCAAGGTTGTTATTGTTTTGGGTAAATAAATGCTTTGTGAATTCGATTATAAAACCCATATAGAAAGCACTTGTAAATCTATCTATATTTTACAAAAAAACGATAAAAATTAGGCTAAATGAGCATATTCATTGAGTAAATGGTTTTTTTTAAGATTGTATGGGACTATTTACCAAAAAGAAATCTATTTTTACCGACTATTTTTATAGAAATAAAACCCTTATTAACCCTTTTACAAAAACTATGCAACAACTTGATACCTTAGATTACTTGGTGTTTCTCGTGTATTTCGTGGTGGTAGCTGGCTACGGATACTGGATTTTTCAGAAAAAGAAAGCAGCCGAAACCTCAACAAAAGATTTTTTTTTAGCAGAAGGCTCCCTAACCTGGTGGGCGATTGGTGCCTCACTTATTGCCTCCAATATTTCAGCAGAACAATTCATTGGTATGTCGGGCAATGGGTTTTCAATGGGTCTTGCGATTTCAACGTATGAATGGATGGCTGCCGCTACACTGATTGTCGTTGCGGTATTTTTTATGCCCATTTATTTGAAAAATAAAATTTTTACTATGCCCCAATTTTTAAGTCAACGCTACAATAAAAGTGTGAGCTTAATTATGGCTATCTTTTGGCTTGGACTCTACATCCTTGTCAACCTAACCTCTATTCTGTACCTTGGAGCATTGGCTGTTTCGGGCATATCTGGCATCGACTTTTGGGTGTGTATGTGGGGACTTGCCATTTTTGCCATTGTTATCACAATCGGAGGTATGAAAGTAATCGGTTATACAGATGTAATTCAAGTATTTTTCTTAATCATTGGTGGACTAGCTACGACCTACCTTGCATTAAACTTGGTCGCTTCTGATGGTGGAATGGAAGGACTTACAGCTGGATTTAATCTGATGACACAAAATCATGATGACCATTTCCACATGATATTTAAAAAAGGAGACTCTTTTTACTCCCAACTCCCTGGATTGACAGTCTTGATTGGTGGAATGTGGATTGTAAACCTCAATTATTGGGGATGTAATCAATACATTACGCAACGTGCATTGGGCGCAGACATTAAAACAGCACGGAACGGAATCCTTTTTGCCGCTTTCCTCAAGTTATTAATGCCAATAATTGTTGTTCTTCCGGGTATTGCAGCTTACTCACTCTATCAAAGAGGCATGTTCCAAGAGGAAATGTTAGGTCAAGATGGCTTAATAGCTCCCGACAAAGCATATCCTGTTCTTTTAAGTCTACTTCCTGTCGGTCTGAAAGGTCTATCATTTGCTGCACTCACAGCGGCAGTAGTGGCCTCTTTAGCTGGAAAAGCAAACAGTATTTCAACTATTTTCACCCTTGATATTTTCAAAAATTACATTGGTAAAGACAAATCAGAAAAAGAATTGGTTTTCATCGGACGAATCGTCATCATGGTATCTATGATCTTAGCCATTGCTGTTGCCCCTTACATGGGAATTGATAAAAAAGGAGGCTTCCAATTCATCCAAGAAATGACAGGTCTCGTTTCTCCCGGTGTATTTGCTGCATTTATCATGGGATTCTTCTGGAAGAGAACCAACTCTGCTGGGGCACTATTTGCCATCGTAGGTGGTTTTTTA
>JBKBRQ010000208.1:0-4489 GCA_046292055.1 Spirosomataceae bacterium
GTGAACGATTCAATGCCGTTTTCGGGAATATTTTTTTCTTCGCCACCTCCTCGGTGTACAGAAATCAATGCAGGTTTTTGTGTATCATACCGCAGGAAATCTGCGATGGGCGTTAAATTAGTTTTAGATTTTTGGGTAATACAACCTGTGGTGCCGATAAAAATAAGAAATACAAGAGAACGAATAATCGATTGCATAATAATTTGAGATAATGAATCTGCAAATTAATGGAAAGTGCTAAATTATGTGTGTGCTTTATCCATTTTGGTGAATTCTGACGATTAAATTCCCATTTCTATCTTATTTAACCATTTTTTTTACGCTCTTTTTAAATGCTTTTTCCCTTTTTTGCAGGATGAAAAAAATCCTTTCTCCACCCAATACCATCGCATTTGGTCTTTTGTTGGTCACGTTAGCTGTGAATGTCTCCATGCCGTTGTTTCAGGTATATGCTGAAAACGCAGGTCTTTCGAAAGGGCAAACTGCGCTCGTTCTTGCCGCATACATTACAGGAATGTTACCAAGTTATATATTTTTGGGTGGTATTTCTGACCGTCTAGGACGTAAACCCGTACTGATTGCCAGTGTCTTTTTTGCTTTTTTATCAACGGCTTTGATTACTTGGAAACCCGATGTTGAGGCACTCGTTTTTGCTAGATTGTGTCAAGGAATTGCACTTGCCCTAAGTATGGGTACGGGTACAGCCTATATGGCTGAACTGATGACAGACGAAGGGGTCCTTGCACCTTCACGGGCTGCAAATAAGGCTTCTCTATCGACGGCCTTTGGTTTTAGTGGAGGTGCTTTGGCGACAACACTGATTCTGTTTATATCCTTTAGTTTGACACCCTTTAGCTACTTCATTCTGCTCTTTTTTACATGTATTGGACTCATTCTACTCTCTTTATTACCCTCTATTCCGCCAATTGGTGGCCCAATGGTGCGGTTGCCCTATTTCCCGAAAGGCTCATTTGCTATTAATACAAGTATTGGCATTTGTTGGGCTGCAACGGGTACAATTATTGCCATTGTTCCGGCGGAGTTTAGCAAGTTGGGTTTAACAGCCTATGCAGGCTTTTGTATCGTTTTAATCAATTGGACGGGAGCTTTTATTCAAAAATGGGTGCGCACTTTTTCATCTGCGCGTGCATTACAAATAGGGTTTCTTCTTGTACCTAGTGGTTTTGCAATTGTTGTTATTGGTCTTTTCATGCACCAAATAGCTGTGATTTTATTCGGTACAACACTTATTGGATTGGCAGCGTACGGTTTTTCTTATGTAGGAGGTCTAAGTATGATTGCAGAATTGGGGGGTGCGCAACGGGCAAGAGCTGTTTCGGGCTATATGTTTATTGGCTACATCGGTTTTGGTATTCCAGCTGTTTTTCTCGGTTATTTATCGGACTCACTCGGTATTCCATTGGCACTCGGCATTTTTGAAGTCCTTCTTATATTGTTGACTTTCTACACTTGGTGGCGCTTTAAAACAGAAAATCTACCTCTTCTTTTGGAAAAGGTAGATTCTGAATAGAGCAAAATAATTTAAACAGTGAACGCTGGTTGCAAAGGTAAACTTCGGAATCGTTTTCCCGTTAAATCAAAAAGAGCATTGGCAATAGCTGGGGCAACGGGTGCCATAGGGGGTTCACCTACGCCGTATGGCTTTTCTCCACCTTCGTGGAAATAAACTTCGATTTGAGGTGTATGAGCCAATTTTGCTACATTGTATTGATGGAAATTGGTTGCGCCTATTTGTCCGTCTTCTATAATGACGTCTTCAAATAAAGTAGCACTCAATGCCATCATGGTTGCACCTTCAACTTGCTGTCTGGCACCATCTGGATTGACAATCTTACCTGAATCCAATACTTGTACAACACGTGTTATACGAATTTCTCCTTCGATAACTTCCAATTCTACCATCGTGGCTGCAATCGCTTTGCGGTCTTCTCCCGTAGCAACACCGCGGCCCACACCTGGTCTTTTGGGTGTGTCCCAACCTGCTTTTTGAGCTAGTAAGACCAAAAGTTCCTTCCTTCTACGAACCAAATCATCGTCATCTTGTAGGTGGTTTATTCGGAATTCAATAGGGTCTTTTTGGGCTGCATGGGCAAGTTCATCAATAAAGCATTCGACTGCAAATGTATTGGAAAACATACCAACAGACCGCCAAATTCCTGTTGGATAGGGAAGTACGTTTTGCCACATGTCTGCTTTTTTGTTTGGTACAATGTACGGGATGCGCGCACCATGTCCCGCAGAGAACATATCTGCACCCAACGCTTTTAAAGCAATCGGAGGGAAATTTTGTAAAATCATATCGCCCGTTGCTTGCTCATGCTGAAAACTCTCAATGTCGCCCGTTTGGGTCACGCTACCACGCAAGGCATGGTGTGTATTGGGACGTAAATACCCATTTTGAAACTCTTGTTCTCTCGTCCAAATGACTTTGACTGGTTTCTTTACTTTATCGGATAGCGTAATGGCTTCAACTACATTGAATAGGGTTGCCTTTCGTCCAAATCCCCCCCCGAGCATCGTCGGCTGTATATTGATATTGTCACTTTTGAAACGCGTTTTACTTGTAATTTGTCCCTTGACAATTTGCGCCATTTGTGTTCCCATGTAAATCGTCACTTTATCCCCCTCTACAGATGCAACGCTCACACTAGGTTCCATGGTCGCATGTATTCCAGGTGGTGTTCTGTATTCAGCTGTGATTTTTGCGTTTGTTGTCTTGGTAAATGTGCGTTCTACATTTCCTTTATCTTGGATATTTACATGTGTACCCTTCCCAACCGTAATGGCTTCTAGGATTTCTTCATTTGTTACTTTTTTGGGTACCTGCCAATCAACCTCAATTAGTTTTGCCGCTTTGAGCGCTGCATAATAACTTTTCGCAACGACCCCAATCCATTCTTTGTCTTGGTGGATAGTCAAAACTCCCTTCACCTTCTTGGCTTCGCTGGTATTTACTTTCCCTATTTTACCACCTAGATAGGGAGAATAGACAATTTGTCCGTAAAGCATTTCGGGAAGTTCCACATCGATACCATAAATAGGCTTACCCAATACTTTATCTTCTAAGTCTACCCTTTTTTGACTTGTTCCAATAATCTTAAATTCTTTCTCAGGGCGAAGTTCAGGCGTTTTAGCTATTTTCCAATCAGGTGATTTTTGAGCAATTTCAGCATACGTCATTTCACCATTGGCATGAATAATTTTACCTGATTTGGTGATGAGCTGATCTACAGGAAGATTGAGTTGCTTGCTTGCTGCTTGTTTGATTGTCTCCCGCAAAGTGGCTGCCATTTCCCGTAAATCAACGTACAAAGAGGTTGTCGTTGAACTTCCTCCCGTGCCTGCAAAGTCTGCTGCACCGTTCTGAGTCGATGCATGAACGACCTTGATTTGTTGCATATCCATATCCAGCTCTTCGGCGACAAGCATGGCAAGTCCTGTAAAGATACCTTGCCCCATTTCTACTTTTGGGGAACGGATTGTCAGCGTGTTATCAGCTTCTAATGTAAACCAAAGGTCTGTATCAAAAGAAAGTATTCCAGAGGGTAAGTCCATTTCTGCGGCTGTCGAACCAATTGCGCGACGAATAGGCGTACAACCAAAATAGAGAAGAGCAGAAGCTCCAGCTAATCCAATTCCAGAGCGTAAAAGGAATTTTCTTCTTGAGATTGCTTTTTTTTCGTCTTTTTTCATGCGTTGGATTTATTGATTTCAGCTGCTTTTAAAATGGCTGAAATGATTCGAGGTTGTGTTCCACAGCGACAAATATTGGTGATATTTTCGCGAATATCTGCCTCCGTAATAGCCGGATTTTTTGCCAATAATTCAGCAGCAGCCATCATAAAACCGGGTTGGCAATAGCCACATTGTGGCACCTGATGTTCTATCCAAGCTTGTTGAACAGGATGTAAGTTTTGGGTATTTTGAGAGAGCCCTTCAATTGTTGTAATCTCTTTGTTTTCAGCATATTGAATGGGGTAGGAGCACGAACGGACAGCATCCCCATCTATATGAACTGTGCAAGCACCGCATTGGGCAAGTCCGCATCCAAATTTTGTTCCTTTAAGACCAATCTCATCCCGAATAACCCAAAGAAGTGGGGTTTCAGGATCAATATCCTCTAGCGAATATTCCTTCTTGTTTACACTTATTTTCATCGTTTTTGTATTTGTAACCTATAACAAACTGCGAAACACGCTTGTTTGGAAATGCTGTTTTTTGAATGCTTACAGTCAACTAAGAAGATTAAAATTGGTCATTTAAACCAAAAATACGTGGGTTTGTCTTCCATTTTCCACGTGTGAAGTCAGGAACCTCAACAGGGGCACTTCCTCTCTGAATAGAAAGTTCAGAAAGTGGACTGATGGCGCTCCAAACAGCTGCATCATATACATCCATGGGTGGTGCTGTTTGATTTTTAATAGCTTCGACAAAACCCCGCATAACGAAATAGTCGATGCCACCGTGT
>JBKBRQ010000020.1:0-21653 GCA_046292055.1 Spirosomataceae bacterium
TTTGCTTGAGCGAGTCAGGAAAGGAAGCGTCGTTTATTTTTTCTTCAATAGGAACAGCCTCCCATAAAATACGAAACTGCCCGTTTGCTTGACGGACTCCATAAAGTAAAACATCTCTGTAGATAAACAGACCTAGAATAGAAAGAAAAGAGAATGAAAGAATTATTTTTTTCCACATAAAACGCAGTATGTCAATGGATAAAAAAGAAAGCCAGGTAACGGAGGATTACCTGGCTAATTTTATTGTATGCGTAGATTAATCAAGAACTCCATCTTGATCTCCGGCTACTTTATCGAGCAAAGCGTCAGCATTTCCTGCAACAGTTGCCTTGATTTTTGTTTCAAGTTCATCCATAAGTTCAGGATTATCTTTGATGAGTTGTTTCACTGTATCACGACCTTGACCCAAGCGACTTTCACCATACGAGAACCAAGAACCTGATTTTTTGATGATGTTCAAATCAACGGCTAAGTCCAGAATTTCACCAGCTTTAGATACACCTTGACCGTACATGATATCAAATTCAACGACTCTGAAAGGAGGTGCCATTTTGTTTTTTACAACCTTCACACGGGTTCTATTACCAAGAATTTGGTCACCGTCCTTGATTTGTCCGATGCGTCGAATATCAATTCGTACAGACGAATAAAACTTCAAGGCATTTCCACCCGTGGTTGTTTCTGGGCTTCCAAACATCACCCCAATTTTATCCCGTAACTGGTTGATAAAAATACAGCAACAGCCTGTTTTGTTGATTGTTCCTGTCAATTTACGAAGCGCTTGCGACATCAATCTTGCTTGAAGTCCCATTTTGCTATCTCCCATGTCGCCTTCTAGTTCGGCTTTAGGTACAAGTGCTGCTACGGAGTCAATAACGCAAACGTCAATTGCACCGGAGCTAATGAGATGTTCAGCAATTTCGAGTGCTTGTTCACCATAATCAGGTTGTGAAATCAAGAGACTACTCGTATCAATGCCTAGATTTTCAGCGTAGGTTCTGTCAAATGCGTGCTCAGCATCGACAAACGCTGCGATACCACCCATTTTTTGCGCTTCAGCAATGACTTGCATGGCGATGGTCGTTTTTCCTGAAGATTCTGGGCCATAAATTTCAACGATTCTACCTTTCGGGAAACCATTGATTCCCAAGGCTAGGTCAAGCCCAAGAGAACCTGTTGAAATCGTTGGGATATCCATTACTTTGGTGTCACTTAGACGCATAACGGTACCTTTACCGTATGTTTTGTCTAGTTTATCCATTGTTGCTTGGATAAGTTTCAATTTATTTTCGTTAGCATCTGCCATACATAATATAGATTAACGGTGGAAAGAAATCAATGAATTAAGTAATATAAAACGAAATTGGGACGAATCTAGTTATTTTTTTAGTAGTTTTCTTTGAAGAAAATCGGTGATATATACGGAACCTGTACCCACAAGTGCACCAATAAGAACGTCTGAAGGGTAGTGGGCCGCCAAATGCACGCGTGAATAACCAATGGTGGACGCGACGGCAAAAGCTGGAACGGCAATATACCATTTCGGAAATGCAGTGCTGACACCCGCAGCCCATGCAAACGCGGCTGTAGTTGTGCCAGATGGCATGGAATAACCAGACTCAAGTCGATATGGAACAAGATTAGGCTGTTGAATAAACGGCCTGTCTCTTTGTATACTTTCTTTTCCTATATATGAAACACTCGCAGCACCGAGTAACCCGACTGCTGAAACCAATCCTTTTCGGGTTAACTTCGGTTTCTTACGTAAAATACCAACACTAACCAGACTTAACGGGGTTGCAAAAGCAATCGGGTAGGTGATATCTGTTGTTAACTGAAAAAATGGGTCTAATTCTACCCGTTTCGTTTCATGTAATCGTTCTATCCCTCTTCTCTCAAAAGGAAATTGAGCTTCCGAATAAAGAGCTAAAAGGAAAAAGGAAAAGAATACAACAAGAAAGCGCATTGGGGTCGAGGGTAGGTAAAAGAATACTTGATTTATGAGCTGTTTTTGCGAAAGGTAGTTTAATTTCTCCTTTCGCAAAAAATTAATCCGTTATTTAAGTACTTAAATTCGTTTAGCTCAAAGGAAACCTTCTTTTTTCATGGAATAAAGCAGTTTCTCTCCAAGTTCAGGAGTTGCTTCTACCAAGGGTAAACGAACCGTTGCCTGACAAATACCTCGAATTTCCAGTACTTTTTTAATGCCCACAGGGTTAGATTCTACATAAAGTAACGTGTCAAAATCAAGGAAGCGCGTTTGTAAGTCAGCTGCTTTGTTAAAATCACCCGAAAGGGCGGTATGTACCATGTCGGCAAAATCAATAGGGAAACCATTGCCAATGACAGAAATTACTCCTTTGTAACCAAGGCTGATTTGCGGTGTGACCAGATTATCATCGCCAGATAAAAGAAGAAAATCGGAAGGCACAACTTTGGTTAGTTTGATGGCTTCTTCCATACTGCAAGAGGCATCTTTTAGACCGATAATATTCGGGTGTTGTGCTAAAATCCGGACAGACTCCGAGTCTATTGTAGTTACCGTTCTGCCAGGTACATTGTAAATAATGACAGGAACAGGAGACGCATCTGCAATGGCTTGAAAGTGAGCAATGACACCTGCTTGCGAAGGTTTATTGTAGTATGGGCAAACAGACAAGATAGCCATTACACCTGTTAGGTCCATATCTTGAATATGTGCAATGACAGCAGTCGTGTTATTGCCTCCTGCGCCATAAACGATGGGTAAATTTTTCGGATTATTTTCTTTTACAAAAGCGAGAAGTTGTTTTTTTTCTGCATTTGTGGTTGTTGCAGACTCACCAGTTGTTCCATTAACAACCAGATAATCAGACCCTTCACTGACAAAATGTATCAGGCGGGAGAGTGCATCGAAATCAATCGATAAATCATCATGAAAAGGAGTTACTAGTGCGGTTCCTAAGCCTCCCAAGGGGTATTTTATCATAATAATGCAGACTTTTTGCGTATGTATTTTGGGTTACAAATATACGAGTAAATTCGGTTTGTCTTTCTATTTTTTCGTTTGCATCCACGGGTTTTACTCGGTTTCTCCTTTCCCCGTTTCGAGTAATTTGAGGAATGCACTTTCATCTAACATCGGGACACCTAATTTCTCAGCTTTTGCGATTTTAGAAGGACCAGGTTCTTGTCCGACCAACAAATAAGCCAATTTTTTTGAAACTCCTGAAACAATTTTTCCTCCATTTGCTTCAATTTTTTCTTCTAATTCTTGACGCGAGAATGCCTGGAATGTACCCGTGTAAAGAAACGTGAGCCCTGTCAATAATTCGCTTTCTTTTTCTTGCTGTGTGACATTTGTTTCCATTTGTACACCTGCTTCTTTTAAGCGTTGAATTAATTGAATAGACGTTTCATCTTCGAAATAGGCAAGAATACTTTGCGCGACTTTTTCCCCGACGTCGGGCACTTGCAAAAGCGTGTCAGGCGTTGCCGCTGCAAGGGCATCTATCGTCTTGAAATAGTGTGCTAATTTACTCGCTGTCGTTTCGCCTACAAACCGAATACCTAGCCCGTACAATACTTTTTCAAAGGGTTGTTGCTTAGAGTTTTCAATCCCTACTAAAATATTTTGTACTGTTTTCTCTTTGAAACTCACTTTGCGCTCCTTGCCCGTTTGTTCGTCAACGTGTACCTTCTCAAGGTATAATAAGTGTTCGTGTCGAAGCGAATACAAGTCGGCAATGTTTTGAATGAGGTTGTTCTCAAGTAAAATTTCAATTTTCCCTTCACCTAAGCTGTCAATATTCATGGCTTTGCGCTGAATAAAATGCTCTATTCTTCCCTTGATTTGCGGCGGACATTGTTTTTCATTGAGACAGTAAAAGGCAGCTTCTCCTTCTGTCCGTACCAACGTAGAACCGCAAGCAGGACAGGTTGTTGGGAAGTGAATAGGTTGGCGATGTTCCGCTTGGCTACGGTGTGCAACTCCAGTAATTTTAGGGATAATTTCTCCTGCTTTTTCTACAAAAACTTCATCACCCAATGCCAAACCAAGACGCTGAATTTCATCGGCATTGTGCAAAGTGGCACGCCGAACGGTTGTCATAGAAAGCTCTACGGGCGCCAACTCCGCAACGGGTGTGACAGCGCCCGTACGTCCAACTTGATAACTTACACCCACTAATTGGGTAGATTTTGATTCCGCTTTGTACTTGTACGCAATAGCCCAACGTGGACTTTTAGCTGTAAATCCAAGTTCTTCCCGATTGGCATATTCATTGACTTTTATAACAATGCCGTCTGTAACGCAAGGTAATTGATGTCTTTTTTCAGACCAATCATGAATGTATTGAATAACTTCTTGAATTGAATTTGCACGTTGCCAAGTAGGTGAAACATGAAATCCGCTTTCTTTTAAGGCAACTAGGCTTTCTTCGTGTGTAGAAAAAACGGTAGTTTCACTCATGAATTGGTAAATGTAACAATCCAATTGCCGCGAAGCCACGACGCTAGAATCTTGCATTTTAAACGTTCCTGCTGCTGCATTTCGTGGGTTGGCAAGTGGGCTTTCTCCTTGAAGTTCCCGCTCTTGGTTCAATCTCTCGAAAACATCTGTCGGAAGGAATCCCTCTCCCCGGACTTCAAACGAGGCAATTTGTGCTAGAGGAAGATGACCTTGTAGTCGCAAAGGGAGAGATTTGATAGTTTTTACATTGGCACTGATGTCATCTCCGCGTTGCCCATCTCCACGTGTTAATCCACGTTGAAATAGCCCGTTTTCATACGTCATAGACAAGGAAATTCCATCAAATTTAATTTCACAAATATAGGAATAGGGAGCGCCATTTAAGCCTTTTTGGACGCGTTCATCCCATTCGATTAGTTCTTGTTCATTGTACGTATTTGAAAGCGAAAGCATTGGATAGGTATGCTCGACGGCTTCAAACTCTTTGGTAATAGTTCCTCCTACGCGGTGTGTGGGAGAGTCCGGCTGTTTGCTTGCAGGATATTTTAGTTCGAGTTCTTCTAATTCTTTGAGAAGAAAGTCAAACTCCTCATCTGAAATCAAGGAAGTGGCTTCTTGATAATATAGATGCGAAAAGTGATTCAATTGGTTTGTCAAAAAAACAATACGTTCTTGTGGCGTCATGAGATGTTTTTTTAGTGCGTATTTGAGGACAAAAGTCGTGTTTTAGATACAAAATCCCAACAGATAATTCCTGTAGTTACGGAGATATTTAGCGAATGTTTTGTGCCGAATTGTGGGATTTCCAAGGCATCATTTACGACTTCCATTACTTCGTCACTCACTCCAAAAACTTCATTCCCTAGAATGAATGCATACTTTTGATTCTGCATAGGTTGGAAATCGTGTAATTTTGTACTTTGTTTTACTTGTTCAATAGCTAGTACAATCCAGCCTTCTGCTTGAAGTTGACGTACTAGCGAGGCTGTATCTTTGGCATACTCCCAAGATACACTTTCTGTTGCTCCCAGAGCTGTTTTTTCAATATCACGATGCGGGGGAGTAGCTGTGATGCCACACAAATATATTTTTTCTGCCAAAAAGGCGTCTGCAGTTCTAAAAACAGAACCAACATTATTCATGCTTCTGATATTATCTAATACGAGGCAGAATGCATTTTTTTCTAGTTCCTTAAATGTATCTACATCGACTCTCTCGAGTTCAGACATACTTTTTTTTTGCATTATTTTTATTGAGTGGGTTTATATATTCCAACCTTTTACTTTAGATTTGTGTCAAGTTCCAAAACGCTCTAAATGATTATGAAAAAAACACTTACCGAAAATCTAGATGGTTTTATTCTTTTATTCTTGTTCGCGTGCATGGTTTTAATCAATGCTTGCCAAGGTTAATGGTTTGTTTTTGATACACATTTTATGTCTCGAGCATCCTTATTGTGTGCTACATTACAGCACGTAAATATACAGCTTCTTCCAGAGTAAACAGATTGACAAAGATAAGTTTTGTGAAGGAGTCTTTCCCTTTAGGTAAACCCCGCTTCTTTAACTTATTGTAAATGAGTAAGTTGTCTCGTTTAGACGTAAAATTTGATGAAAACTTAACACGGAATTTTTGTCATTGTAAATTTATTGTTAATTATTTGTTGTCAAATTGTTAAATTGATCACAAAAAAAATTTCGTATGAAAGCCGACGTAAAAGAGATTGCCGACCAAATCACCCAATCTGTGAATGAAAAAATGGGAGAGTCTCTACCGAGTAAGAAAATAGCTAAACTCGTTGCTCAGACGGCCAAAAATTTGGCAAAGAAGCTGGTGAAAGCAAAGAAAAAAGTAGAAAAAGAGGCAGCTAAAGCAGACAAGAAAGCACGTGCAAAAGGTAAAAAGAAAAGTAAAAAAGAGGTAAAAACAACTCCTGAGGTTTCAGCTGATTTAACGCCAGAAGTGATTTAATTTCTTTGATTTTCTAGAAATAATAATTTATCCGCTCTCTCAAAATAATCCCTATCTTTGGTTTCTTGACTTAATAACCATGAAACATGATACGGATTATTTTTTGCTATTTAGCAGTTTTCTGCTTTGTGCATAGTTCTTATGCGCAATTTCCTGCCCCACTTCTTATCACAGAAGTAATGCCCGACCCGACGCCTTCTAGAGGCCTCCCCGAGGTAGAATATGTGGAGATTTACAATACATCGACTGCCCCCATTCTACTGAGCGAATTTACCTTTATCTATCAATCGACGCGGGTTCCATTGCCTCCTGTTCTTCTTCCTGCACAAGGGTATGCCATTCTTGTTCGCGCTAATTTTGTTCCACTCTTTGACGCCCTCCCGATTCAGGTAGTACCCCTAAGCCGTCTTTCGTTGAATAATTCAGGTGCACTGCTCCAATTGGTTAAAACCCAAACTAACGAGGTTGTTCAGGAAGTTCAGTACGCACCAGACTGGGGGGAATCATATCTTAAAGGAGGTTATTCTTTGGAAATGATAGACGAACGTTATCCCTGTGTTGAGAAATCAAATTGGGGCTCTTCTATCAGCCCAAAGGGAGGAACACCCGGACAACCGAACTCTATCAAAGCAATAAATCCGGACGTTTTTCCACCCGAATATTTGTATTATTCATTAACCAGGACAGAAAACCGGGAAATTCAGCTCTCCTTAGAGATGAACGAAAAAATGGACGCTCACAAAAAAGGAGAATTAGTATGTGATTTCGGGGTAAAAAATGTGTCTGTCCATCCGTCAAAAAGGCAAATTAGTGCCACATTAACGCAAGAAATTCCTCTTTCTACGGCTTTTACGTGCCAGCTGAAAAATTGGATGGATTGTTCAGGTAATTCCATGCTTGACACGTCATTTGTTGTAGGCTTTTTCCGTGAACCCAAAACCGGAGAGGTTGTCTTTTCCGAACTTTTGTTTAATCCTTATGTAGATGGAGAAAAGTTTATTGAATTAATGAATGTTTCAAATGAAATCATTTCGTTGAAGAATATTTTTGTAGCCCAAAAAAGATCCGATGGGTCGTGGGGAGAAGAAAACCAAGTTACCTCTGCTGATTGGATTATTCAGCCCAATAGTTATGTGTTTTTAAGTAAAAACAAGGTGAAAAGTTCAGCTCCTTATCGTCATAAAAAGATTGAAAATGGCATTGAAATGGCACGTTTTCCATCTATGCCACAAACAGAAGGGCACTTGGGGATATTCTCCTCTTCGGGTATATTACTCGATGAAGTATATTACTCCGAAAAAGGACATCACCCATTACTGACAGATGTAAAAGGAGTTTCTTTAGAGAAAATCTATTTAGAAAAGAGTTCATTAGATGTAACTAATTGGTTATCAGCAACGACACTTGCTGGTTATGCGACTCCAGGCTTAGTAAACTCACAGCATGAAAAAGCGGATTCAGTGGGTCAAGAAAGGCCAACCGTTTGGTGGGTAGATTCGCCTGTTTTCTCTAAAACCAATCCTGTATTTCCACAGAAAATTACGTTACATTATGCTTTGGACGTTCCAGGGAGTATCGCTCAGATTGATATTTTACGTTCAGATGGCGTATTTTTACAGCGTCTACATTCTGCTATCTTACTTGGGTTATCGGGGGAAATGGAATGGGATGGAGCGTCTATACAAGGATTACATACCGGGCATTATTTTTTTCATATTACCTATTTTGATATGCGTGGAGGAAGTCAGACGGCCTTGGTGAAAATGGTCTACGTAGATGAATAATCAACGGCCCTGCTCTTCTAACCAATTGGTGAAACGTTTGATGTATTTAAGGAAAAAGTACAGGACAGCACTAATTAAAAAAGGAAGAGCCCAAGGAGAATCTATAGGCTGAAAGGAAGGATTCAAGCGATACTTTTGAAGGCAGTCGAGAAGAAAAAACAAGGCAAACAAAGCAACTAATCCATTTTTTTCCTTCTTGACTACCTTTTTCCAACTAAACGATAATGTGGGTGAAATGTACCCTGTAAATTGGGGAATGAATGCAGGAATACGTATTGCCCATTGGTTATAATCTTCGTTGAATTTAGTTTGAAGAAAAGCTTCTTCTGCAAGTATAATTCGCTCATAATAAAGCCAATAGACACACGAGAATATAAGTATAAAAAGAAGATTTTGAGTGAATAATGCTACACTGAGCCAAAGGAAGAAATTCCCTACATACAACGGGTTTCTAACCAAAGAATAAGCGCCTGTTGTGTTGAGTGAGGCTGCTTTTTGACCTTCTAAAGTGTTTCTGCCAGAAGTATCTGCGGGTGAATAGCCAACGACAAAAATACGGATAGCTAGTCCGACAAGACCAACTGAAAAGTAAAAGATTTGATAAAACAAGGAGGTAGAGGTATTCTCTGAGGAATAAACCAAGAAGCCACATTCACCGAGAAGAAATAGAATAGGTAGTAAACCTCGGTATTTGAAAAGAAAATTCCCTTCGCGTTCAAGTCGGTCACGTAATAGCATAAATGTGGGTAAGATGTACAACAGCATGCAAAATACGGATAAATCTTTTAGCTATAAAAGAGAGAGTGTACTGCCTTTTTCGGTCAAAATGGTAATTTTGCTGCATGAAATCATCTTTTATAGATAAGAAAAAGTTTGTTTTGCTACTTGCTGGTCCGACAGCCGTAGGAAAAACCACGCTTTCTATTGAATTAGCGAGGCGATTCAAAACCGTGATTGTTTCGTGTGATTCGCGTCAATTTTACCGCGAGTTAGCAATAGGAACAGCAAAACCAACGCGTGAAGAGCAACAAGGAGTTCCGCATTACTTTATTGATTCGCATTCGATTCAGGACTTATTCGGTGCGGGAGATTATGAACGTGCAGCGTTGGAATTATTACATGAGTTATTTGAATATCATGATGTAATTATCGTGACGGGAGGTTCAGGTTTGTTTATAAAAGCATTGGTAGAAGGACTGGACGAGATGCCTCCTGTCCCGTTAGCCATTCGTACCCAGCTGATGACACGTTTGGAGGAAGAGGGGCTCGAACAATTGGCAAATGAACTCATCGGTTTAGATGCTGAGTATGCCGCGAGAGTAGATCTGAAAAATGCACAACGAGTGGTACGTGCATTAGAGATGATTCAGCATACGGGTTTACCATTTTCTCATTTTCATCAAAAAAAGAAAATAAATCGAGATTTTGAATGGATAAAAATAGCTTTGAATAGACCACGAGAAGAGTTGTATGCACGTATCAACCAACGGGTTGAGGATATGTTGGCAGCAGGTTTACTTGATGAAGTACGGTCTGTAGCGGTATTTCGAACACATAATGCATTGCAAACGGTTGGATATAAAGAAGTATTTATGTATTTTGATGAGTTGATTACGTACGATGAAATGGTTTCTCTTATTCAACAAAACACACGTCGGTATGCAAAACGACAGCTGACGTGGTTTCGGAACCAAGATATTTTCCAATGGTTTCATCCGGATAATCGGGAAGATATGTACGATTGGATAGAAAAAGCGTTGGAGAAAGGCAGAGTAAATGTTGATAAATGATTGCCAAGTCATTTAATTTGTAGAAATAACCAAGATATGCAGAAGATTATCATAGCCATTGACGGCTACTCAAGTTGTGGAAAGAGTTCGACGGCCAAGTTGGTGGCTAGCCAATTGGGATTTACCTACATTGACACGGGAGCGATGTATCGAGCGGTTACCTTATTTTTTCATCAAAATCATGTGGCTTTAACCAATCCAAAAGAAGTTACCAAAGCACTCTCACAGTTAGCCATCGAGTTTCGACGCAGTGAAGAAGGTGCTAATGAAACGTATTTGAATGGATTAAATGTAGAGAAAGAAATCCGTAAATTATACATTGCGAATTTAGTGAGTGAGGTCAGTGCCATTGGAGCTGTACGACACGCTATGGTGGAGCAACAGCGAAAAATGGGAAAGCGTAGAGGGTTGGTTATGGATGGTCGTGATATTGGTACGGTTGTATTTCCGGATGCTGAACTAAAAGTATTCATGACGGCTGAACCGTTGATTCGTGCTGAAAGAAGGCAACAAGAATTACTTGAAAAAGGAGAGGTTTTGGGTTTACAAGAAATCCTAGACAACATAGAGAAAAGAGATTTAATTGATACAACTCGCACGGAAAGCCCGCTTCGGCGTGCGGAAGATGCTGTACTTTTAGATACTTCATTCATGACTTTAGATGAGCAAGTTGAGCAAATATGTTTGTGGGCAGATAGTGTACGGGCAATTCAACCCTTAGAAGTTCACCGAAATGCTTGATTATCTGATTGTTGGCCAAGGGCTCGCTGGGAGTATCACTTCGCATAAGTTGAGAAAGCTTGGAAAAAAAATAAAAGTTATCTCGAATACCTCTTGGCCGTCGTCTTCTCAAGTAGCAGGGGGCATGTTTAATCCGGTAACGGGTAAACACTTAGCAAAGACCTGGTTGGCAGATGACATTTTTCCTTATCTTCTTGCCTATTATGCTAGTCTAGAAAATGAGCTTTCAGCCCATTTTTTACATCAAGTACCTATTTTCAGACCCTTTGCCAATGAAAAACAGCAAACGCAGTTTCTGAAAATAATGGAGGAAAATCCAGAGTTGGATTCATATCTTACGGTTATTGATACACCAAACGAATATACCAACCATCTAAAAAGCAAAATAGGAGGCTTGCTCACAAAGCAGTCGGGCTGGGTGGATGTTCCTTGTTTTCTGCAAGCATGGAAAAAACACCTAGAGGTAAACGATGAATGGATAGACGAAACATTTGATTATTCAGCGTTAAAGATAACCAAAGAGGTTATTCAATACAAAACATGGGAAGCCAAGAGAATCATTTTTTGTGAAGGTTTTTTTGTCAAAGATAATCCTTATTTTTCGTGGTTGCCATTTAATCCGGTTAAGGGAGAAACCTTGGTTGCGGAAGTACAAGGATTCCCGGAAGACAAGATGGTAAATCAAGGGAAATGGATGATTCCATTGGGAAATCATCTTTTCCGGTTGGGAGCGACGTATGTATGGCATGCGTTAGATTGGGAACCGACAGAGGACGGTCGTTCCTATTTAACCACGAACATTGAACGTTTTTTGACGACAGATTTCCAAATTAAAAAACAGCAGGCAGGTGTTCGACCTGCTACAAAAGACCGTCGTCCAATCATTGGAAAACATCCAGACCATGCAAATATGTTTATCGTCAATGGTTTGGGAACAAAGGGTGTTTCCCTGGCGCCGTGGTGTATTCAAGAATTTGTAGATTACTTGGATACCGGGAAAGAATTAAATCCAGAAATAACTATTGAACGACATTACTCGTTATATTGAGGACCCAAACAAGCGATACGTTATGCAAAATATACGTTTATTCCTTTTCTTATTCGTCGGGTTTCTAAGCTCCGAGTTATCTGCCCAGCGTTATTTTTCAGCAACGGAAGAAGAATTTGGAGCCAATAGAATTCAGACAAAGCGATTTGATTGGTTGACGATTCGGACAGCAAACTTCGAGGTAAACTATTACAGGGGGGGCGAACCCTTAGCCTTGAAGTCCGCAAAAATGCTTGAAAACGAGTACAAACGGATCACAGATATCTTAGGATATACGCCTTTTTCAGCGATGAAGGTGTTTATTTATACCAGCCCACGTGATTTGGAGCAAAGTAATATGGGCTTATTGACCAACAATGCATTGGATGGAAGTATCATGAATGTGGCACGCTCCAGAGTTCAAATAGCATTTAAGGGGAATGATGAGGCATTCGACAAAGCCCTGCTGACACAAGTAGCGGATTTGTTTCTGTATGACATGCTTTTTGGTGGCTCCTTAAAAGAAGTTTTACAAAGTTCTTTGATGCTCACTCTGCCCGAATGGTTTATGAAAGGGATCTCAGGATATGTAGCGACAGACTTTACCAACGAGACAGTAAAAGAAGACATTGTTGCAGCAATTGCAAGAAATGAGCAGAAAAAGTTAAGTAGTTTGCAAGGAGAAGATGCACAATTAATTGGTTCATCGATATGGAATTATATTGCGGTTCGCTATGGCAAAGACAATATTTCGAGCATCTTGAATTTAACTCGGATTATTCGGACGGAACAGTCAAGCATCACGAGCACATTAGGCGTTTCCTTCACAACTTTTCTAAAGGAGTGGAGGAATTTTTATTTAGTGGGGCCATCAGACTTGAAACAAGAAAACTCAGTAGAAAAGAAAGAAACTAGACCTTCGCTAACTGTTTCTCGATTGGGTGTTCTGAAAGAAGGAGAGGTAGACACGGATAATTATCAATTTGATGCAAATAATATTGAAAAGTTTTTAGAGCAAACGAAGGGGAAATTAAGCCAGCCGGTTGTTGCCAAGTCTAGCCAAGTAAATACGAAAGAAGGAGAATCCAAAGAGGTCGTCATTCGTCCTCCGAAAGCCTTCACAAATATGCTTATTCCGGGTGATTTAGTGACGACCTTTGTGAATGATCCCGTGCGTAGACTGGGAATGAAAAACCAGCTAGTATTAAACGATTTATTAGAAAATCATATCATCAATCTGTCTCTCTATGTTTCTCCTACGATTCGGAGTCATGATATCAAGGCGTATTACGAAAATCTAACACAAAAAATTGATTGGCGTATGGGTTTTGAGCGTCGTTCAATTGCCTTGGACCAGGTAGACTTCCGGAGTCATTTTTTATTCAGACCTCTGCGTGTTTCTTTACCTGAGAACAATACCTTGTTCTTCAATCGGCGAGTTTTAGATCAGCGTGTGTACTCGCAAGCTTCGTATCCTTTGTCACGAAAAATGCGATTGACGGGCAAAATGAGTGTAGCTAATATCACAGATGTTGATTACAATGATTTGACGAAAGATATTCTTCAAACTACTTTTTTTGGTGCAACCATGTCGTGGGTGTACGATGATACCAAAGTGCCTTATGTGAATTTTCCTGTTGGTACGAAGTTAAAGGTCATTTTGGATAGGCAGTATAGTGTGAATAGACAAAATCAAGGGTTTGACCGGTTAATGGTGGATTTGAGACGTTACCAAAAAATTACTTCAGGAGTAGTATTGGCTGCACGTGCTTCGGTTGGATTGTCGCAAGGAGCTGACCCTAAATACACATTTTTGGGTGGAACAGAGAATTGGATTAATAGACAGGTACAGACTAATGCAGGTCAGAACATTGGTATTCCATTGGATTTACGTGATCTGGCTTTCTACAATTTTGCTGGCTCGTTGCGTGGCTTTAATTTTGGAAAGATGTATGGGCATAACCACGTATTGGCCAATATAGAGTTACGTTTTTCAATGGCTGATTTATTAGCTCAAAATGCAGCTGTATCCAATGCTTTGAGAAACCTTCAGTTAGTGATTTTTGATGATTTTGGTGCTGCTTGGAATGGAACAAAAGGGCCATTCTCAAGACAAAATAGCTTAAATACAGAAATTATTGGTGGCGGTACGAATCCGTTTCGGGCAGAAGTAACAAACTTTAAAAATCCATTTTTAATGGGTTATGGCATTGGGGCTAGAACCACAATCTTAGGTTATTTTATCCGATTTGATTATGCTTGGGGTATTGAAGATAAAGTTGTATCTAAACCTGTTTTACACTTCTCATTAGGGCATGATTTCTAGGTAATAGAAACATCTACACGCATAAAATTTACGTATATAAGGAGGGATGATGAATAGTTTGTCGGAATTATTCATCATCCCTCGACTTATATTTACCCTCCCTATTTTTTATAAAATAGAAATCTCCTTTCATAGTGACTTTTGTTTGGCACAGTTTTGGCTTGTTTGAGGTTTCAAGTTGTTCCCCTTTTCATAGATGCGGGGATGAGGAGGGCAAGATTCCCAACAAGTTTTCTTATCCGACGTGTCCATTTATAAACTATTAAGCTAAGAGTATGCAAAGCAAACTTTTACGAACGAAAACAAGGATTACCACCTTGTCCCTTTTACTGTCGTTATTTTTTGTCTCCGTACAACAAATTATTGCTCAAACAACAGTTGATTTGTCTTTATTCCAAAAGGTGAATACAACGAGACCGGTTGTGGGTCAGGAAGTGACGTACACAACAACAGTAAAGAATTTTAGCTCTTCTACGAATGTCTCATCTGTTGAAGTTCAAGTGAAATTACCTGTTGGAAGCTTAGAGTATGTTTCAGTAAGCCCATCGACGGCTTCTTTCTCTGTCTCTACATCCACTGGTATTGGGCAGTGGACCATACCAACAATTGCAGCGAATGACTCAGTTACGTTAACGTTCACGGCGCGAGTTCTTACGCAAGGTGTTCATTACGTTATTTCTGAAATTTCGAGTAGTTCCAATCCAGACCCAGATTCAACCCCTCTTAATAATCGTTTGGGTGAAGATGACTTAGCGGTTACTTGTGTAACAGTTCCGCTGACGTTCAATACGGGCGATGTTTTTGTTGTAGGAATTGATCCTGCCTTCGCGTCATCGGGGCCAATAACTTGGTTGAAAGATAATCAGCCCATTACCGCAAGTACAACAGGTGCATCGGTTGATGCCGATGGTGTACTCACGATTCGGTCAATTGGCGAATATACATTTGTTACTACGGTTGGGGCATGTCCTGCAGGTGGATGTTGCCCCATTTCTGTTGTTTTAGGAGATTGTACAGATTTTATAACGGTTACTTCCGCAAAGTCCACAATATGTGTAGGTGAAACAGCAACATTAATTGGTACGGCCACCAACGGAAGTTCCATCAATTGGTACTTAACTCCGACCGGTGGAAGCCCAATAGCTACTACAGCAAGTGGTGCTAATCTTAACGTGTCACCTACAACAACAACTGTATATTATGCAGAATTTGTAAATAAACCAGCTGAATGTGCGTCTACAAGGCAAGCATTTGCTGTAACTGTGAATGCGATTCCGAGTACGCCAAGCTGCCCACCTGCTTTGGACATTTGTACGGGAGAGCGTGTGAACTTACTTCAAAGTATATTAAATCCAGTTTCAACAGTAGGCGGGGTTTTCGAGTGGCGTGTAGGAATTTTACCAACATCTGCCTTGGTTACGAATCCAACTTCTGTAGGCGCTGGGACATACTATTTATTTGAAACGTCTACAGCAGGATGCGTGAGTAATCCTGCCATCTTGGTTGTTACAGAAAAGTCTTGTGTCTCAACCATTGACTTAAGTTTGACGAAAACAGCTGATAAAACAATTGCAAACGTAAATGATGTAATTACTTACACAGTAACTCTACGGAATGACGGTGAAACGGCAGCAACAAATATAGAAATAGAAGATATTCTTCCTGCTCAGATTCAGTTTGTATCTAGCAGTCAGTTTACTGTCTTGTCAGCGTCGCGTTTGCGTGCCAATGTATCTTCTTTGGGAGTTGGACAAACAGTAATCTTAACATACGTAGCTAGAGCTGTTTCTGTTGGTAGTCCAATTAATTTTGTGCAGGTAACTAGAGCAGACCAACGAGATTCAGACTCTACTCCAAACAATGGACCTACCATTAGGGAAGACGATGACGCAGCTTTTCTGGTCACAGTCGTACAACAACCCGTAGGTACTGCTGATTTGAGTTTGACTAAAACTGTTAATATCTCCAATCCTGCCTTAAATACTGCTGTTACCTATTTGATTACTGTCAGGAACGACGGTCCAAATGACGCAACAGGTGTGTTTGTTCGTGACATTCTTCCTAATGGTCTAGTATTTATTGGTTCTCTAGGTGCTTCTAGTATCGAGTTAAGTGGTCAACAAATAGATTTTGGCTTGGGTACTATTTCTGCTGGAACAGAGAGAACCATTCAACTTCTAGTGGGTGTTGGTGCAACAGGTGTGTTAACTAATTATGCAGAAGTTTTACGCGTAGATCAAAATGACCCTGATTCTACACCAGGAAATCAAAGTACTACAGAGGACGACGATGATACTGTCAGTATCTCAGTAGGTGGAGGGACAACCTGTAATGTAGGTCAATTATTGATTTCTTGTTCAAATCCATTCATTTGTCCGGGTCAATCGACAACATTGACAGCTTCAGGTTCTTGTTCAGGAACGATTACATGGTCAAATGGACAAACAGGCGCAACGATATCTGTTACGCCATCTGCAACAATTACTTACACTGCTTCTTGTGTAGTTAGCCCTACTTGTATTGGTCCTGTATCAAATGCAATTACTGTTGTTGTGAGTAATCCTTTAGCTCCGACGGTTCAAGCGAATAGAACGATTCTTTGTGACCCCGCTGATGCAGCTATTTTAACGGCAACAAATTGTGCGGGAATCATTACTTGGTCGAATGGTCAACTTGGTTCATCGATTCAAGTATCTCCACAAATAACGACAAGTTATACAGCTACATGTAAAGTAGGAGGTTGTGAAAGTGGTATTTCAAATACAGTTACAATTACAAGAGGGGTTCGTCCGAATGCTCCAACCATTGCCTCCGCAAAAACAACTGCGTGTGCCAATGAAAATATAACATTAACTGCTACCAATTGTACAGGAACAGTCAATTGGTCAACGGGACAAACAGGAGCAAGTATCACGGTTAGTTCTACTACGACTAGAACTTATACAGCTACTTGTACAGTCGGTTCTTGTATAAGCGTCGCTTCGAATGCCGTAACTATTACGATTACTGAGCCTTTCCCCATAACTATTGCATCGACTGTCGATGAACTATGCTCAGGTACAACCGCAACACTGACAGCAAACGGTTGCACGGGTGGAACTATCAGTTGGTCAACGGGACAAACTGGTGCAAGTATTCAAGTTTCACCAACAGTTACAACGATTTATACAGCAACTTGCACAGTTGGCGTTTGTACGTCATCTGCTTCAAAACAACTTATTGTTAAGCCAACACCAACTGCTCCAATTATTCAAGCAGCAAAAAATACACTTTGCGTAGGAGAAACCGTGGTACTTAGCGCGACTAACTGTGCAGGAGTCGTTACTTGGTCAACGGGTGAAATAGGGAATACCTTGTCTGTATCACCTGCTGTACCAACAACCTACTCGGCTACATGTGCAGTAGATGGCTGTGTGAGTCCAGCGTCAACATCTCTTACATTAACACCTATTCGTCCAATCGTTGAGATTGTTAGCCCCAAACCTACGATTTGTATTGGAGAAACGACTACTCTAGTTGCCTCTGGTTGCGATGGTGTTTTGCAATGGAATACAGGTGAAACGACAGGTTCAATTTCGGTTTCTCCAACAATCACCACGACTTATAGTGTTTCTTGTGCAATTTCTGGATGTATTGCAGAGACAAGTGCGGTAATTCAAGTAACCCCGCTAGTTCCTGCTCCAATTATTACTTCTTCAAAAGAAAATGTGTGTAGTGGAGAATCTATTACGCTGACTGCCACAAATTGTGCAGGAACTATTACTTGGTCAACGGGAGAAATAGGAGCGAGTATCCAAGTTTCTCCTACAGTGACAACTGCCTACACAGCGACATGCACGGTGAGTGGTTGTACAAATGCAGCACAAAAAGTAATTACGATTCAACCTTTGCCGAGTCCACCACTGGTAACGTGTGGTTCTGAGCGTATTTGCGCAGGAGATGAAGTTGTTTTTACGGCAAACAATTGCGCCGGAACAGTTACTTGGTCAACGGGTTTTGTAGGTAATATAATGGTAGTGAACCCAACGGTTACAACGGCTTACTCCGCTACATGTACCATAAATGGTTGTACAAGTCCTGCATCAACACCTGTTACGATTCAAATACTAACGCCTTCTCCTAGAATCGTTGCGTCTAGTGAGGTAATTTGTGGCGCAGATAGCGTGACACTTACCGCTACAAACTGTGCAGGAACAATCCGTTGGAGTACGGGTTCTCTCGATGTGAGTATTCGTGTAAAACCAGATGTTACGACATCGTACACGTTGAGTTGTACGATTGAAGGCTGTACAGGTACTGATACGAAACAAATTCTTGTTGCAACTGGAACTCCGCCTGTCATTACGGCAACAAGCACAACTCTCTGTTCAGGTTCAAGTGTAACGCTTTCAGCTACTTCATGTGCAGGTGAAGTCGTGTGGTCTGATGGACAAACAGGGAATTTAATTACTGTTTCTCCTACAATTAATACAACATATACTGCGCAATGTAGAGCAACAAATAATTGTACAAGTGCGACTTCTAATCCGATAACGGTTTCCGTTACATCTCAACCAACTGCACCTACGCTAAACATTTCAAATGTAACTGTATGTTCAGGAGATCAAGTTAACTTGATAGCTTCAGGTTGTGATGGTCTTATTACATGGTCAACGGGTGAAACTGGTGCTTCCATTGTAGTACAACCTACTACAAGTACGGTGATTTCTGCTACATGTAAGGTAGGCGCTTGCGAAAGCGCTGCTTCAAACGCAACGATAACTATTGGCGTTCCAGCTGCACCTATTATTACCGCTTCTTCGACAGTAGTTTGTTCCGGAAGTTCAGTTACCTTGACAGCTACAAATTGTGCTGGAACTGTTCGTTGGTCTGGCGGACAAACAGGTGTTTCGATTGTCGTTTCTCCAACTTCGCCAACTTCATACACGGCTATTTGTGCTACAACAACTTGTCAAAGTGGACCATCTAATTCAGTTTCAGTAACAATCGGTGGAGCTATCGCAAGACCTTCTGTTCGTGATATTAGTAATATATGTCCGGCAACGACAGCTAATTTAACAACAGCCGTTACGAGTGCACCTTCTTCTCCAAATGGTAGTTTCGTTTATTTGACAGGCGCTCAACCAAACTCTCCAGCTGTTAGCTCTGTAACAAGTGTAGGTGCAGGAACGTATTTCATCTTTGAACGTGCAACTACAGGTTGTCTAAGTGAAGGAAGTAGAGTTGTAGTTGCTATCGACGAATGTACAATAACTACGGATACAGCCAAAGCAGACATTGCGGTGACAATATCGGCAAGTAATGTGTCACCTTCTGTTGGAGATTCATTAATCTACACCATTCGTTTAACGAATAATGGTCCCGGTGTTGCTCAAATAATTGATTTACTAACTACAGTTCCAGTTGGTTCTGCAACAGTGATTGGTTTAGATGGGTTGACATTAACAGGTAATGATCTTTCTGCACGTATTTTAAATTTACCGAAAGATTCATCTCGTGTATTCCGTTTTCAAGTTGTACATCTTGCTCAAATGCCTGTTGTACAAGAGGTTAGTGTAGCGTTGGTTTCCCAAACAGATCCTATTCTTTCGAATAATAGGGCTTCTGTTACGGTGTCTTGTTCTACGTGTTCTGTAGTCAGTCTAGGTTCAGCACTTGGAGTTATTGATACGACACGTGTGGGTGATGACTGTGTAGATGTAACCTACCAAGCACTTTTAAAGAATAGAGGCACTGTATTACTAACAAATATTGGTTTGGTGGATTCTCTGCAAAAATCATTCAGATTACCAGCCACATTTACAGTTGTGAAAGCACCTACTTTGAACGTGGGAAGTAATTTGGTCATCAATGCGGGCTTCAATGGTGCGAGTGATGCCCGACTACTTGTACCGACAGGTTCGTTGGCAGTAGGCGTGACAGATACGATTCGTTATACGGTCCGAGTTTGCCCAGGTAATTTGACGGATTTCTTGACACAGACCATTGCAACTGCTACTGGCAGCCTTTCCTCAGGGGCAACACAATCACTACAAGTTCTTTCAAACGTAGGGTTTAATCCAGATGCTACGGGCACCAATCCGACTCCGTTGACGATTACGGATGTGGTCAACCCACCAGTCAATACAGCATGTATTGGACTTGCACTTTCCGCTCAAACAGAAAGGTTACCGAACAATATTTCTGTCATCACTTACAAAGCAATCATCAAAAACTGTGGTATAGATTCGCTAAGTAGTGTACAATTGTGTGATACACTTTCGACGACGTTCAGAACTGCAGTGGCTTCTATACTTCAAAAACCAAGTGTAAACGCAGGTAGTCAATTACGTACTGACACAACATTTAATGGATTTGATAAAACATGTATGTTACTTCCAAGTAGCACATTAGCACCAGGAAAAGTCGATACAGTTACTTGGAAAGTACAAATTGTTGAGAATGGAAGTACCGGGCCATTTGTGAATAACGTTCTGGTAACTGCCCGAAATGTTCTTGGTGAATTGGTTCAAGACTTATCAAACGATGGTATTGATCCAAGTCCGACAGGAAGTATCCCTACTGTTGTAAATTTAGCAACATTACCAAATGCACTAATTGGTCTTGCCAAAGAGCTTGGGGAAGTGAACAAGTTGGATAGTGCCGGGATGCGTTTCTCCATTAATTTTAATTTTTATCTTAAAAATTATGGAACAACCGAGATTAGAAATGTCCAATTAGAAGATAATCTCGCTGAGGTATTCGGAGATGGAGTGCTTATTGAACAAGCAACAATAACTGCAGATAACGGATTAACAGCGAATACAGCATTCACTGGAAAGGGTGATTTGATAAATTTATTGGTAGATTCAACAAGTGTTCTTCCTGGTCAATCTACACGAATAGTTCGAATGACTGTAACTATTGATAGAGGAACATTGAATCAAAGTATTTTTAGCAATACTGCGCTGGTTTCAGGTAATGTAGGGAGTACAATTGTAGATGATGTCTCTACAGAAGGAGTAAATCCAGATCCTGATTTGGATGGAGACCCAAGAAACAATAGTACACCGACTCAATTTGATTTGGGAGAGCCTTCGTTGCCACAGTTTGAGACTAGGTTAGGTATTGCAAAACAAGCTGCTTTGAATCCTATTCGTAATGTCGATGGTAGCTTCGATGTAACCTACAGTGTGGTTGTGAAAAACTACGGGATTGTACCTATGCGTGTTGTACAATTGGCAGATGATCTAGTAGCTACCTTCGGAAATGCGACGAACTTTAATTTATTCGTCAAACCTCTGGTTCGTTCTGGCTCAACCTTGGTTGTAAACCCGGCATTTGATGGTATCAATGATACGAATTTGTTATTGGCGGATAGCAGTTCGCTTGCTCCAAATGCTTCTGATACGCTCCGTTTCATCGTCAAAGTGAGAAATTTCACGACATCAAACGTAACCTACAGAAACTTGGTTGTAGGAGCTGCTATAGCTGACACATTGGTCTTGACTGATTTATCCTTCCCTGGTCTTGACCCAGACCCTGATGGAGATGGAAATCCAGGAAATAATAACTTGGCTACACC
>JBKBRQ010000209.1:0-4474 GCA_046292055.1 Spirosomataceae bacterium
TAAATCACTTTTAGATTGTATTTTTGGGCTATTTGTTCGATTTTCACTACGTCACAAGGTCTTCCATAGACGTGGGTTGCTAGAATAGCTGTTGTTTTATCTGTGATTTTTTGTTCAATTTTCTCTGCATCGATATTCATATCAGATGACTTAATATCTACAAAAACAGGAGTACAATTCTCCCAAAGGAGAGATGTAGTCGTTGCACAATAAGAAAAGGGCGTTGTCATCACCTCTCCTGTAATTTCGAGAGCTTTGATTGCTAACTGCAAAGCAATTGTACCATTTCCAACATATAAAACATGCGGAATATCTAGGTACGACTCAAGAGCTTCCTCTAATTTTCTAACAAAGGGACCGTTATTGGTGAGCCAATTATTATCCCAAATTTGGGACAAGTATGCTTGATATTCTTCAATTGGCGGAAGAAAAGTTTTAGTTACGTTTATTTTCACTTCATCTACTTAATTTTTAGTAAATTTGAGCTAGGACTTCTTTTAAAGTTATATAAATAGAAATCAGTAAAATAGAAATAACTAATCCTACGAAGCCTCCGATTGGCATCCTGGAACCAACAATACTCTTAATACTTAATAAAGGCAAACGGATAGGCTCTATTATCGTAAAAATAGGGGTTTGGTTTATTAAAGTTGTCCGAATATTATCAACTGTTGCTAACTGAGACAGATATTGTTGGGAGTAAAAACCATTATTTCTTCTAATTTGCTCCTGAATTACAGTTCCAGAAGGATCTACAACATTTTGGTTTTCAGCAGAAATTTGAGCAAGCCTTCTATCTGTTGAAAACATTTGCGCTTCAATTTTACTTAAGCGTGCTTCCTGCATTAGTAATATTTCTTTTGTCTTTTTAGTCTTCATATCTATATAAAACTCTTCAAATGTATCGAGAAGAGTTTCAGCCCATCGCTTTGCAAGCATTTCGTTCGTATTTGTAATAACAACTTCAGTAAAACTAGTTCCTGTAAGTGAATTAATTGAAGTCTCTTTCTTTAATTTTTTATAAATATCATCAAGAATTATATTTTCTTCCGGTGTTAACTCTTCTGGTTTCTTCTTTTTAAATTTAAAGGCAATTTTATCTTGATTTTTAGACCCGAAGAATCCTCCTCCCCATTCGTTTCTACTAATATCACTACTATCCTTGTAGTAGTTTACAAAAATCATATTATTCCCATTAATTTCAACTTCTTTTAAAAGAGCTCGTTCGAAAACAATACGTGAAGTTATTAACTCCACAAAATTCATTCCACTAAAAATATCCCCTGACTGCTGTGTACTACCTCCAAGTCCTAAGGAAGAAGTCAAGCCAGATAAGCCCCCCATGTCAGACCCTTGACCGCCTATTTCTAAGTTAAAAACCATTTTGGCACCATACACTTCCTCCCTTTTATTTGCTAAATCACTGATCAGGGTTGTTAACGAGCCTAAAACCATTCCGATACAAAGGAACTGCCAATAAGACCATAATTTCTTTATTCCTTTTATTACTTTAATCAAAAAATCTTTTGTGGAAATATAATCTTCTTGTAAAATAGGTGTGTTCATTCGTTTTGATGTATTATTGCGATTGTGGGATGAGGGATCTAGTGAGTATAACAAGAGATACAACTGTTGTTAATGTACCACTTAACGTAGCAATTAAATTTTGAAATTGCGAGATTTGTTGTTGAGCATTTTCCATTTTTTTAGGAATTATAATTTCAGACCCAGGCTCTATTTTCGGATACACATGTATGCCAACAAATCTTCTTGTTCTATCTACTGAACCATTTGCATATAAGACATAAGCTCTACCACGCATAGATTTTTTTGTAAAGCCACCAGATTTAGAGATATACCAACGTAGTTTTCCTCCGCTATACTTTATAGAAGTTGGGTACAAAACTTCTCCTTGTACACGTACGGTTTCTAGTCTCTTGGGAATTCTTATTATGTCACCCTCTTGGAGAACCATATCATTAGAAGAACCAGGACTACTAAGTATTTTTTTTAGATCTATACCTATTGCCTCCTCCTTTTCATTCGAAATGTCTTCTACTTTCAACTCCTCATTCATTTTAGCAGAAACAGAAATATCTGAAATTGTACTATTTCGTTCTTCTAACTCAGACTCACTAAGTGTAACTTTTCTCAGCAAGGTTGCTCCTTCTAAATAAGCTAGCGGCGTCGTACTGCCAGCACGAAGAATCAAATCAGATATCTTTTCATCTTTTTTTAAAATCGCATACGTTGCAGGATAAAGTACTTCACCTTCAATTTTAACAAAAAGTTGTTTGCTATAATTTGGAGACTTGCGTATGAAGATTTCATCAAAAGGCTGCAACTTAAACTTCAATACATTTGCATCCACTTTCAAGTCAGGATTCAAATCGAAGTAGAATATATCTGATATCTGAGCCTCTAAATTTGTTGGATCCACATTCCTCTTTCGACGAACAAGCTCTATTCTAGATAATGACGCTGCTTCAGTTAAACCACCAACTTTTATAATTACATCTTCGATTGTCAAGTCATTTATGTACGGAATTTCGATACCAGATTCAGCATCTGCATTATTTATGGCTCCTTGAATGCGAACATAAGTTTGCTCGGTCAAATCATAAATGGAGGGTATTACGATTTCATCAAGTCTTCGTAATGAAATATCAGATAACTTCCCTAGCTGAATGTCTTTAAGATTAACTGAAATATTGGTAATCCGCAAATCATCTAACGTTCTCAAAATAGAAATACGACCTATAAAAGCATCTTCTTTAAGTCCTTCCGCAGACTTAATAACAGACATAAGAGTAGGCGACTCATCTAGTGAGTAATCCCCTGGTCTAAAAACAGCTCCACTAATCTTCACTAGATTCTCGTATCTATCTATGACCCTTTCTACAATTAAAGAGTCACCATTTTGCATTAAAAACCTATTAAATTCATCAGAAAGCACCGTATTTATTTTATACTCTCTTGTTGTAACACGGTAAACTTTTACTTGGTGCGTATAGGCAAACTGATGAAATCCCCCTGCATACTGAACTAGATTTTCTAATGTTTCATTGGGTAAAAGTTCAAAAAGTCCAGTTCTTTTTGTAAAACCCTCTACTGCAATCCTAGAAGTAAACGGATTGACCTGTATTATGTCTTGATCCTGTAGTATTATATCCGAAGAAGAGTATCCTTTCATAATGAACTCGTACAAATCTAGATTACTTATTACTTTACCTCCGCGAATTAGTTGAATTCTCCTGTAAGTTCCGATTTCATTTGGGCCTCCGGCGGCATGAAGAGCATTCAGCATAGAAGTGAGAGATGTTACAGTGTATGTACCTGGTGAGATAACTTCGCCCAAAACAAGAACCTTAATCGCCCGAACGTTATTTAACGAAATTGAAATGTAAGTTGGGCCTTCGATACCATCACTTAATCCAGCAAAAAAACGACTCAACTTTGAAGCAACTTTTTGTCTTGTTGCCTCAATTGTTTGACCAGCAACATAAATGATACCAGCTCTTGGTACAGTAATATATCCGTCAGGAGAGACTAAAAGGTCAAAACTAGCTTGGGAATATCCATAAATATCAATGGATATTTTATCTCCCGAACCTAGGACGTAATTTCTTGGGGTAGGGATACTCGTTAATATATTACTTTGGAATCGGTAGGTACTAAAAATAGAATGTCCAAATGTCCGTTTCAATACATCACCTCTATCCTTGTTTGCGGCAATTTGTCCTTGCTTACTAGCTTTCATGGAATCCTCTGATGCTAATGCTTTCAATTCAAAGGGTGTTAATTCAACTGCTCGCTCTCCTGGTTGATTTTTCTCAAAAGACCTAGACATAGCCGTTTCAGTCGTTTGACCCTGCACAAATTGGCTGGAAGCTTGTGAACCTCGTGTAGATGAAGGCGTAGGAACATTAGGTTGAACTTGACTAAAAGCAGTACTTATGGACAACAAGAAACCAGTTAATGGAAGTATTAAGCTATTTTTTATCATATGTTAATTATCAACCTTAAAGTATTTTAGGTACTTCCTAAAATTAAGTCATTTTATCAAACTTTCTTTTTGATTTTATGATGCAAATTAACATAACTTTTTGGACAAATAGATTGAAAAATCGTCTTTTTTAGACAAATTCTGTAAGAGTCTGTTTGGGAATTAGAAAAAATAGTTAAAAAGTGAGAATTGGCTTATCTTGTTATCGACCAAAACAACAAAGATAATGCAGACAAGTTTTTCTGAATTCACCGCATGGGCGACCCCGCGATTCTCAATGGCAATTTATAGATAATATTATTGACGACCAAAGGAAGCGTAAACACAGTTTAAGAGTGATAATAAATGCAATTTTCTCACTCAATAATACAGGCTCACAATGGCGAAATTTAGATAGCAAGTATCCACCTTGGCAGACCTTTTTATCATTTTAGTGAATTTAAAAGACGAGGAATTTGGGAAAAAATT
>JBKBRQ010000210.1:0-4441 GCA_046292055.1 Spirosomataceae bacterium
GCCATTGACTCCTGGAAAGTCGATACGGCAAATCCGGATAAGGTATTAACTGTCGAAGCTGATACTGATTTTGATGCAGCAAAAATGACCGAGGAATTACAAAAAATTGGTTTTCAGGCGGTAGAGTTGTAAATCAAGTCACCCGAATTTAAAAAGCATACCAAGCGAAATCGTAGGTATGCTTTTTTGTTTTGGGTAGACAGGGATAGATGTTCTGATGTGAATCAAATGGTTTACTATGTATTCGTTTGCAACGTCAATGGAGTTTAAAAATGGATTAGTTTGGTAGAAATTACATCTAGCTCGGGGAAATAAGATAAATGTAGTTAAATTATTTGCAACAATGTTGCAAATTGTGGAATAGTGTATCTATATTTGCAACATTGTTGCATTTTAAATACATTCAAATGAAAAAAAACATTTACCTTTTTGTCTTGTTCGCTTTTATTTTACCAACTTTTCTTTCGTGTGAACATGCAGAGCACGATGTACATCCTGATGATGAAACCAAAGAATACAAACACCTACGCGTATTCATATCTGATGAATTTTCTTCAGCACTTTCGTTCGTACGCCCCTTTGATGGAACTGTAACTAGCCATATAGCTAAATTCCCGAAGTCAGATTTGTATACGACTGGTTCTGGGCGATTCATTGGTATTATATATAGAACAAACAACCTCACTGAGACTTTCGATTCTGGTCTTGAAAACCACGGAGATCACGTAGATATCAAAGGAACCCCTAAGTTCGGTGCGATGATTGGAGAGTCGTCATTACCGACTCATTTTAAGTCTAGAAATGGAGAATTGATGACATTCAACGATGGGGATGCTACCCTATCAGTTGGTAGTGAAACGGATATTCACACTGTAGGAGCAAAAATGCGTACAATCAATGCTGGTTTATTGAAGCATCATGGAGCGATGGCTACTTTTTCGAATGGCACTTATGCCATTACTGAAAAAGATAATTCTATTGCAGGTGCATTGCCTGAACGAGTAAAAGTTATTGATAAATCAGGAAGAACTGTTCATACATCCTCTATTGCAACGCGTGGTATTCATGGAAATGCAACGGATGGTACTCATGCCGTTTTTGGCTCGGCTAGTGGTATATTGGTGGTGCAAAATAACGGACAGCAGCGTTTAATTGCCCACCCAGATGGATTTGGTTCCGCTTGGTTTGGAACAATTCTTGAAACTGCTAATCCTGGAAAATTTGTAGGATATACCGCTGCAAAAGGGGCGTATCTAATTGATATCATTACAAACTCTGTGAAGCCTATCTTTGAAAACACAGACATAATGCAGTGCAAAGTAAGTTACAACGCCTCAAAATTGGGGATTTTACTTCATTCAGGAGATTTCAAATTATTTGATTTGACTACTTTTTCTTTGCTTAAAGAGGGAAGAATACTCGATGCAACAGATAAATCATCTACACAAAAACCTCAATTGGTACTCTCAGAAAGAAACGCGTATATAACACAACCAATAACCGGCGAATTACTCCAAGTAAGGTTGGCAGATTTGAATCAAAAAAATCGAATAAAGGTAAGTTCAACTCCTTATAGACTAACCCTTGTAGGACATGAAAGTAATGCAGATCATTGAGTTTTACTGCTAAATCACCATTCATTTTTCAATATATGTTCACAATAATGAAAAATATAGACAAAAAACTCCCTGTAACTGTTTTATCTGGCTTTTTAGGAGCTGGAAAAACGACACTCCTAAATCATATTTTGCATAATAAAGAAGGGTTAAAGGTAGCCGTTATTGTGAACGATATGAGTGAGTTAAATATTGATGCCCAATGGATTGAGAAAGAAAACACATTATCGCGTACGGAAGAAAGATTAGTTGAAATGAGTAACGGCTGTATTTGTTGCACACTTCGTGAAGATTTGATGATTGAAGTTGAGAAATTAGCCAAAGAGAAGCGGTTTGATTACTTACTGATTGAATCGACTGGTATTTCAGAACCAGTTCCTGTAGCACAAACGTTTCATTTTGTTGATGAAGAAAATGGCATTGATTTGTCCAAATGGGCAAAAATTGACTGTATGGTTACGGTGGTCGATGCCTATAACTTTGGGCGTGATTTTGGTTCAGCAGAAACAATTTGGCAGCGAAAACTCAATGAAGATCCTGCTGATAGACGGACAATTGTAAACTTATTAACAGACCAAATTGAATTTGCTAATATCATTCTTTTGAATAAAACGGATTTAGTGTCATCGCATCAATTGGGTGAATTAAAGGCCGTTATTCGTTCTTTAAACCCAGGAGCAAAAATTATCGAAACAAGTTTTGGGAAAGTTTCACCAGTTCAAGTTTTACAAACTGGCTTGTTTGATTACGAAAAGGCGGAGCAGTCTGCCGGATGGATTCAGGAGCTAGAAAATAGAGATAAAGGAATTGGACATGTGCCAGAAACAGACGAGTATGGAATTAGCAGTATCGTTTTTCGTGACAAACGCCCTTTTCATCCTACACGTTTTTGGGAGTATATCAGTACAGATTGGCCAGCGGGAATTATTCGTTCCAAAGGTCTTTTTTGGTTGGCTTCACGACCAAATGAAGCACTTAACTGGAGCCAAGCGGGTGGTTCTTTACGTGCTGAAAATGCTGGTGTTTGGTGGGCTTCAATGTCATTTTCAGATAGGACTCGGTACGTTGCTTATGTAGAAAACCAACAAATGATCGAAAAACGTTGGGATAAACGTTTTGGCGACCGTTTGAATGAGCTAGTTATTATTGGTCAGGATTTGGATAGCGTAGAAATTCGGGCAGAACTAGAAAAATGTTTGTGTAACGAATCGGAGTTAAAGCTATTTGAGAATGGGAAAGTCTTCGATGACCCTTTTCCTGTTTTTTGATGGTTTAGTCGAATTTCTTTTTATTTGGAAAAACAGTCAATAGGGAGTTTTACTTGGCTCTATTGACTGTTTTTTTAGCATATGTTTTCAAATTTTTCACCACGAACCAAACGGTTTTTTCGCCAAATACGCATTGAAAAAACGTTCGTCGTCGGTTACTTCCTCAGCTATCCACGGCGGTAGTTCAAATGTTTCGTCTTCCGACTGTAGTTCAATTTCTGCTAGAAGCAACGGCGCATTTTCACCTTTAAATTCGTCTATTTCCCATGTTTTCCCTCGGTATTCCATTACATACCGAATTTTACTGAGTTCTGCATTTGCCAATGTATCGAGAAGCTCGGTGGCATCTTCAACCGGAATTTCGTATTCAAATTCTGCACGGCTCGCCCCAACTGTCTTGCCTTTGATGGTCAGAAAGGCCGTTTCGCCAGCTATCCGAACGCGTACGGTTTTTTCTATGTCGCTGTGTAAATAACCTTGTCGGTAAAATGTCCCTTTAGGGTGTTCGGTTTCTGACCAAAGTAGGGCATTAACCAAAAATTTTCGTTCAATTTCGAGTGCCATAAAAAAAGAAAAAGACGTTCGTGCCTTGGAGGTGAACACAAACGTCTTGTTAATAAAAAATAGTTATTCTTGTGTAATACAGGTACCTGCTAACCAATCGTACCCAGGGTCAATCGGTTGGCCATCGGGTGCTGCTTTGGGCATTTCTGCGATACTTATATCTGGATTTTGCTCAAATTGATTAATTTTCAGTTGAACGAGTTGAGAGAACCCATTCCCGATGGATTGATTTGTTTGTGTAGCTTGAATTTTTTTGAGTTCTTGGTAGGCAACAGCCCGGACATCAAAACTCGTTTGCTTATTTTGGGTTAATTGCATCAATTGTTGTACATGCAGCATGGCAACCAAACGGGCAATTTGTCCGCTGTAATCCGCTTTTTCAAGTTGTTTTTTATCGTTCCAAATCTTATCCGTGATTTTTCCCATGACTTCTGAGAGAGACGGAAGAGAAGCATCGTAGACAGATTGGGTAGCGAGTCGTGCCGCTCTTTCTGGATTCAAAAGCAAGCGAATGGTCAAGCTAGCAGCAGCTTCAGCGGGAGAAAGTGGGTCAAAACTAAGTCCGGTTGTCCGCTTAAATATCTCCTTTTGGTTTGGTGCGTATCGATACGGGCGTGGGGGCAACAAAGGCAATAACTGAGCAGGAACAGCCAAAAAATCAGGTTCTAAGGTCGTGAGCAATACATCTAGTGCTTTCCGTTGTGTCTTGGCAGTTACCGGAACATATACAGGTTGGCCGTCATTTTTGAGCGCAAATCGGTAATCTGCGCCGCCAATTACCTTGGAAGCTGCTTCTGTTTGGTAGCGATGGAACAAATACATAGGCACAAATACCTCTTCAAGAAGAGCAAGCGGTGTGCCGGTTGTAATTTTTCGTGCATCAAACTGAGATAAAACGGTTTTGCGTATATTCATCAAACGTTGAAGTTCTTCGACAGCATCTGCGCCGTTATCCCACAAATGGGTTTGTGGATGTACAGAACCTTCTGGACG
>JBKBRQ010000211.1:0-3169 GCA_046292055.1 Spirosomataceae bacterium
CCGATTACAACCCATTTTTCACCTGCCTGAAGCTCCCACGTTAGTTGCTTTAAAATACAATGTGTTCCTTTTTTGACAGATACGTTTTGCAGAGAAATCAGCGTGGTCATGTATTTTGATTTGAGTAGAAGTAATCTTTTTTTCCGCCTGTTTTTTGAATCAAACGAGTTTCGACAATCCGAATATCGTGCGAAAGTGCCTTACACATGTCGTAAATGGTTAAAGCGGCCAACGAGGCACCTACCAGCGCTTCCATTTCAATCCCTGTTTTTGCTTCTACTTCTGTCTTGCATTGAATACAGATTTGCTTTTTGTCGTTCACCTGAATTGTAACGGTGCAATGATCCATCCCGATTGGATGGCAAAGAGGAATTAAATCGCCCGTTTTTTTTGCTGCCATAATGCCAGCGAGTATCGCTGTTTGAAATATAGAACCTTTTGAGGTTGAAAAACCTAGTTCGTCCAGCTTATCATATACGGTATCCCCGACTTCCACAATGCTTTGTGCAACGGCAGTTCTTTTGGTTACTTTTTTCGTGCCTGTATCCACCATAAGTGGAGTTCCTTGGTCGTCAATGTGTGAAAATTGAGACATAAAATTAGATTAATTGGTTAAAATAATGCGTTCATTTTGCTCTATTCAAAATGACTAGTTTTTATGAAAAGTCTCATTAGTAAGTTGTGAAATTTCGATTTTCAAGAGTTTATCTAGGCAAAAAGTTAATTCACTATCATCCTAAAGATTCAATGCAAACAACTTCTAAAATCGAGTACGCCAAAGACGAATCGCCGTTCCTTTTGCAAATGTATTTTCGTTCGCCGGCAATTCTACAAATCCATCAATATGTACTAAGCTAACCAAGTCGCCAGAGCCATTTCCATAAACTGGGCTTGCTTCTAATTGGTGTGTCGCCTCGTTGTATGTCAAACGTACTTGTACAAAGTGAGTTAATGGAATTGGTGAGGCAATATCCTCTTTCAAAATAGCCCACTCCGTTTTATTTTCTAGTTGGTAATTTTGTTTAAACCAAGGAATGACGTATCGGTGTACACATAAAAAGGTGGATGCAGGATTTCCGGGTAAGGCAAATACAACTTGAAGAACTTTATTAGTTGCGTCTGTTTTCCGGCCAAACCAAAAGGGCTTTCCTGGCTTTTGTGTTACTTTATGGAACAACGTTTGAACGCCCAAGCGCCCAAGCGCAATAGGAATATGGTCAAATTTACCCGCTGATACCCCGCCAGAAAGTATAATGCAATCAAAAAGAGGTATTTTCTTTTTTAATATCTTATCAATAAGAACGTCATCATCCGGCAAATGCAGGTGCTCAATTTGTTGTGTCCATGGTAACAACGCAGCTTCAATGGCATACGAATTGGAGGAGCGAATTTGGTGTGGCAAAGGTTGTTTTTCAACAGGAATTATTTCATCACCCGTTGAAATAACAAGTACTTTGGGTTGCGCAAAGACGGTTACATGGGTTTTTCCAACACTCGCGAAAGCGCCTAGCATAGCGGGGTGGATGTGTTTATGTAGTGCAACGACATTATCCCCTTTTTTTAAATCACTTCCTTGGAGATGTATATTCTGCCCTTTTTGTACAATAGCTTCTTTTTTGCAGTAAGCAATACGCCCGTCAATCATGACATCTTCGTACCGAATAATCGTATCTGCTCCAAGAGGTAACATGGCGCCTGTCATGATTTCTACACCATGATTTATATTGCTTAAGGTTGTTTGTGGCTCGCCTGCTCGAACAGTTTTTTCTAAGAAAAAGGGCTTATCTTGCTTGAAACCATCAAACGCAATTGCAACACCGTCCATCGTAACTCGATGAAAAGGAGGTAAGTCCCGGTCAGTAGTAACCGATTCAGCTAAAATTCGTCCTACAGACTTTTGAAAAGGGATTTGTTCAGTTTTGAGTTTAATACGGGTAGCTAAAATGTGTTTATCCGCTTCGTTTGTTGAAATCATATGTTATCCTCCAATTGTAGTCATTGACTCGTTAATATGCGTACTTCTGTTTTTTTCTGCTTCAAATCCATCTTTTGCGCGTTGTCCAATTACTTCTCTTAGCTTCGTTTGTACTACTTGATTATCGTCTGTAGAACGAAGTAAATCCCGGATAGAGAAAACACCTTCGTCGTACAAACAGGTTTTTACGTCTCCTGTGGGTGTAACACGCAAACGATTGCAAGTACCGCAAAATGTTCTGCTAAAGGCTGCGATAACCCCAACGGTACCGGCATGACCTGGAATTTTGTAATTATAAGATGTGCTAAATGCATCATCATTTATTTTTTCCAGATTAGGGTAATCACCTTGAATTTGCTCAATAATACGTTGATAGGAGAGAAATTCTATTTGTTCACTACCCGAACCATTGAAAGGCATTTCTTCGATGAAGCGAACAGAAACAGGAAGGTCTTTGGTTAATGCCGTTAATAAATGAATGTCCTCTTTGTTTTTTTGCGACATCACCACCGAGTTGATTTTTGTCGGGATACCATGGGCAATGAGTGCATGGAGCGTCTCCAAAACTTGCGGAAGTTCATCCCGCCGTGTCATTTCAAAAAATCGGTTTCTGTCTAAAGAGTCAATACTTAAATTGACGGACTTAATACCCAATTCTTTTAGTCGAGGAATGTGTTCAGCTGTTCGTGTACCATTGGTTGTTAGGTGAACTTGCTCAATACCAGGTAATTGTACTATTTTTTCCAATAGCTGCATGATGTCGCGGCGAACAAAAGGCTCTCCGCCTGTTATCCGAACTTTGGAAATACCCATTTCTGCCATTAATCGGATCATCCGAATGATCTCTTCGTAGCTTAAGAGTTGCTTTTTGGGTAAAAATTGAATTCCCTCAAAAGGCATACAATAGGAGCAGCGTAAATTACACTTGTCTGTAACTGCAAGCCGAAGATAGTTTACGGGTCTTCCGTGATTATCTATGAGCATGTTTTTGATAGGATATATATCTTCAAGTTATGTCTTTAATAATGGATTTAACAAGCAAGTAATCGCTCTGTTTGTCAAATTCTTATTAAAATTAGGATTAATTTTGTGAAAATTAAATCAAAAGACATTTTACTCCATGATGTTAGATCAATTAGAGGCAATTCGCGAAAGATTTGAGGAGGTTTCTCAACAAATCACTATGCCAGAGGT
>JBKBRQ010000211.1:3179-4403 GCA_046292055.1 Spirosomataceae bacterium
GCGCAGCGAATAAAACCAATGCTGGACAAATTACAAGCCCTCAAAGACCGATTCGAAGAAGTAGGTCAACTGATCATCTTGCCGGACTCGATGTCCGATATGAGTAAATACACCAAGCTCTCCAAAGAATACAAAGACCTTGAAAAAATTGTAATAAAATACAAGGAGTTTTCCCATATCCTGCAAAATATCGACGAAGCCAAACAAATTATCTCAACCGAAAAAGACGAGGAACTCCGTGAGCTTGCTAAAGCGGAATTAGACGAACTACTTCCTAAAAAGGAAGAAATGGAAAGTGTTCTGAAAGAAATGCTTATCCCGCGTGACCCCAATGACAGTAAAAACATCATTCTGGAAATCCGGGCTGGCGCTGGTGGCGATGAAGCTTCTATTTTTGCCGGAGATTTATTCCGTATGTATCAAAAATTCATTGAAACGCAGGGCTGGAGAATGTCTGTGGTTGATATAAATGAAGGAACTGCGGGCGGATACAAAGAGATTATTCTCCAAGTAGAAGGTGAAGATGTGTATGGCAAAATGAAGTTTGAGTCGGGCGTTCACCGAGTGCAACGTGTCCCTGCAACGGAATCTCAAGGACGCGTACATACATCTGCGGCATCTGTTGCTGTTTTACCTGAAGCCGATGAGGTCGATGTTCAAATCAATATGAACGATATTCGAGTAGATACGTTCAACTCGTCGGGTGCGGGTGGGCAGTCTGTGAATACAACTTACTCGGCGGTACGAATGGTGCATATTCCTACCGGAATTGTAGTTTCTTGCCAAGATGAGCGTTCTCAAATTAAGAACAGAGAGAAGGCGCTCTCGGTACTTCGTTCCCGAATTTATGAAATGGAGCTCGCTAAGCACAATGCCGAAATCGCTGCTCACCGCAAAAGTATGGTAGGCTCTGGAGATCGCTCCGATAAAATTAGAACTTATAATTATCCGCAAAGCCGTGTAACAGATCATCGAATTGGCTATACCGTGTATAACTTACCCGCTGTCATGGATGGCCAAGTAGGTGATTTTATTGAGCAACTACGAATTGCAGAAAATACGGAAAGAATGAGAGAAGGGGCCTAAACCCCTTCTTTTTTTATCTGATTGGTAAATGTACACGGACGCCCCAACGTGCCGAGTCTGCCGCCGACCAACTCCGAAAACCTTCTACACGAATCTCTGGCGCGGGAATTTGTAATCCGTAACCTGTTTCCATATAGT
>JBKBRQ010000212.1:0-4401 GCA_046292055.1 Spirosomataceae bacterium
AGACAAAACAAAATACAATACCATCTTCAAAAAATTACTCGATATTGGTGATATCATCGGTATCCATGGCTATGTTTTTACGACTCAAATGGGGGAAATCTCTGTGCATGTCACAGATTTTAAGATTTTAAACAAATCACTTCGTCCGCTTCCTGTCGTCAAAAGAGACGAACAAGGCAATGTGTATGATGGTTTTACTGACCCCGAACAGCGGTTCAGACAACGGTACGTGGACTTAATTGTTAATCCAGACATCAAGAAAATTTTTGTGAGTAGAGCAAAAATTATCTCGACCATGCGCCGCATGTTTGATGACAAAGGTTGGCTCGAAGTCGAAACACCTATTCTCCAACCGATTCATGGAGGCGCGGCAGCTAGACCTTTCAAAACGCATCATAATTCACTGGATATGCCTCTTTATATGCGTATTGCCAATGAATTGTACTTGAAAAGACTCATCGTTGGTGGTTTTGAAGGTGTGTATGAGTTCGGAAAAATGTTCCGTAACGAAGGAATGGACCGAACCCATAACCCTGAATTTACATCATTGGAATTCTATGTAGCCTACAAAGACTACGAATGGATGATGAATATCACAGAAGAAATCTTCGAAAAGGTAGCACTAGCTGTTCATGGGCAAACTCAATTTACTGTGGGCGAAAATACCATTGACTTTGCAGGACCTTTTACACGCATCAGTATTCTCGGCGCAATTGAAAAATACACAGGCGTTGATTTAACGGAACTGTCGGAGGAGGAAACCCGCGAACAATGCAAAGCATGGGGAATTGAAGTGGACAATACCATGGGCAAAGCCAAAATGATTGATGAAATATTTGGTGAAAAAGTGGAAGGTCATTTGATACAACCTACATTTATCATTGACTATCCGGTTGAAATGTCGCCATTAACGAAAAAACACCGTTCAAAAGCAGGATTAGTTGAGCGTTTTGAATTGTTCGTTAACGGAAAAGAAGTAGCTAATGCGTACTCTGAGCTGAATGACCCTATCGACCAACGTGAACGCTTTGAAGAACAACTTGCTTTGGCAGAAAGAGGAGATGAAGAAGCCATGGCAATGGACGAAGATTTTATTCGCTCACTTGAATATGGCATGCCTCCCACCGCCGGAATTGGTATCGGGATTGACCGCCTGACAATGCTCCTGACAAACAATGCGAGTATCCAGGAAGTGTTATTTTTCCCGCAAATGCGTCCTGAAAAGAAGGTAGAAATGGCAACAGAAGCAGACTACGAAGCACAAGGTGTACCTGCTGTTTGGGTTCCGGCACTGCAAAAAATGGGCTTACTCACCATAGAAGCATTAAAAGCTGCGAATGCCAATAAGGTGTTCAATGACTTAGGTGGAATGCGAAAAAAACTGAAGATAGACGAGAAAATGCCCTCGAAAGAAGAGGTAACTTCCTGGATTGAAGGAGTTTAATATGTATTATTGGCTTCTAGTTCAGACTAGGAGCCAATTTTTCTCCCGCCCGGATTGGAACAGAAAGTGTATTTGTTTTCGGAACAATCGGGCAACTGTACGTCGGGTCGTGTACACAAATAGGATGTGTAGCCTGATTGAAATTAATTGACAAAAAACCGTCCTGAAAATTCCGCATATTTACTTGCAAATAGCGTCCACCTTCATACGTTTCTATTCCGTTTGTTGCATCTCTAAACGGAATAAATAAGATGCTGCGGTTGAGTGGGTTTACAGGAGAAGCACGAAAAACAGTCAATTTTTGCTTTTTCCCATCGATTATAAAATAAATACGCCCGAAAACAGAAAAGGACTGTACCTCTCCGGTACTTGTTGGAAACAGAACGAGTAAAGATTTTTTACGTGCCGTTCGGAATTTTGCAGATACAACCCAACTGGAATCTTCATCATAAAATGGAATCGTTTTTTGGGTAATCTGGCTCATTTGTTTCCGTAAATCCTCTCGAAAACTACTCTCCGTTTGCCCAAAACTAGCCAAAGAGAAAAGAGACAAGACAAGGGAACCAACTAGAGAGCGTAGCTGCATAATTAAGAAGGAAGAATGGTGGATTGCTTTACTTCCGTGACGACAAAATGAGATTGGGCGTTGCCAATATTGGATAGAGCGGCTAACTTATTCAAAATGAAGTGTTTGTACTCGTCGATGTCAGACACAATGATTTTCAGAAGAAAGTCAGAACCACCAGAAATACAGTAACATTCTACAACCTCCGGAAGTGTCTGCACATCTTCTTCAAATTTAGTTAAATACGCTTGTGCATGTTCTTTGAGAGAAACGTTACAGAAGACAATCAGGTTTTTGTTCAATTTTTTTCGATTGACTTCGATGGTATATTTTTCTATAATACCATCCCTACGCAAACGTTTGATGCGTTCGTGTACAGGTGTAGTGGTCAAATTTAGCTCCGCTGCAATTTCTTTATTGGTCATCAATCCATCTTTTTGAAGGAGCTGGAGGATGTGTAAATCAACGGGGTCTAGATTCTGCATAGAATAAAATGCTTAAGTGTGAGGCAAATCTACTTATTTTTATGGAATGTAATGCGTATTTTCTGTAAATAGTAGCATATTAATCTATTTATCCAAAAGGCACTAAAAAGAATAAAAATAACAAGGAGGATACTATTTTATTTAGGTTCAAGGAAATACAAAAAGAGGTAACCTTTAAAGCAAGGTTACCTCTTAGAAAAATACAAATGATGATATTTATTTTGCCCGGATGGCTATGACAGGATCCATTTTCGCTGCTTGTAAAGCTGGCACAATACCTGATACAATTCCGATGATGCTTGCAATGATAATTCCGAAAATAATATTGCTACTTGATAGAACGATATCGAGTGAACCTAAGTCAATGAAACTAGCTAGATAAACCAAGAGAATGCCGATGAATCCTCCGAAAAGACAAAGAAAAATAGATTCGAACAAGAATTGGAATAAAATGACATAACTTCTTGCACCCAATGATTTCTGGATTCCGATGATATTTGTTCGTTCTTTTACAGATACAAACATGATATTGGCAATGCCAAAACCACCGATGAGTAACGCAAAAAGACCGATGAAAAAGCCACCAGTACGAATTGTTCCGAACAATCCCGAAATCGCATTGGCAGCAGCATCTGGGCGGTTAAGTGCAAAATTATCGTCTTGTGAGGGACGTAACCCACGAATCGTGCGCATGAGTCCACGGGTTTCGCTTTCTAATTCAATCATATCTTTGTCAGACTCATATGCCTGCATGACGATGGTTCCCTCTAGGTTACCCGACGAAAAAAGGCGTTTATGTTTTAAAAACGGGATATAGATTTTCTCATCTGGATTTCCGCCAATTTGTACCAAGTCTTTCCCTTTTATTTCTTGGATAGCGATAACTGTAAAGTTTTGCCCTTTTAGTTTAATCGTTTTTCCGATAGGATTCTCTTCTTGAAAAAGCGTTTGGGCGATAGTACCACCGATAATAGCTACGTTCCGGCCTGCATCCATTTCTGCTTGTGTGAAATAGCGGCCTTGCTCGATAGGAATGTCTGTTATTTGATTGAAATCGTAGGTGATTCCTTGGCAAAGTCCATCAAAACTACTGCTTTTATATCTAACAGTTGTTGAGCTCCAATCCATGATGGCAATTGCGGCAGCTTGTTTACTGTCTTCGCGCAATGCTTTGTACTCCGTGAATTTGGGCTCAGGGCGTTGGAAGTATTTCCACCAAGGGTATTCGCCTTCCCCAAATTGCCAAGGCCATTTGTCCACATAAATTGTCTTTTCACCGATGCTGTTCAACGAGTTTTTGATACTTCCTTCTAAGGAATCGACCATTGTATATACGCCAATGATAGAGAAAATACCGACTGTAACGCCGAGTAGAGATAAAATGGTACGAAAAACATTGGCACGTAGCGCACTCCAGGCAAAAACAGTGGCTTCGTAGGTTTGGAAAAGAAACTTTTTCATTGATTCAAAATGGATGGATAAATTCAGGCTAAAAGTACATTAAAAACAGAATGAATGTGGTGTAGATTTAGATAATCAAGAGGGATAGTAGCATCAGCGGTAATAATATAGGACAAATGGAAGGGTGCGTTCATTTGATATAAGGGAGGATAAAATTTAATTAAACAAGGAATAAGTATTTGGTTATGAATATTTTATGAATAAATAATGGAAAGAAGGTTTCATGTCATGCGAATTATGTGTAATTTTGCGGGCATTTTGGGCACAGCCGTGTGCCTTAGCGCATTCACAAAATCAATTCAAAGGCACTCTTCAACAAGAGAGACAAGCACATCGTTTTATGCAGGAAATTAGAAACATTGCCATCATCGCACACGTTGACCACGGCAAAACTACCTTAGTAGATAAAATCATTCATGCCTCCAAAATTTTCAGAGAAAACCAAG
>JBKBRQ010000213.1:0-4390 GCA_046292055.1 Spirosomataceae bacterium
CTCCAATGAGTGTTTCTCCAGTTTTGTTATCCAAAATAGTACCACGTAAAATTCCTTTATTTGACTGAGCGTAAAGAGAAGTTGTAAAAAGAATAAGAAGAAATGTGAAAATGTTTTTCATACAAAATATGGTGTAATTTGTAAATGCTTAAAACTCACAAGCTTTCACTTGTGAGTTTTAAGAGAGAAAGTAATATTAGAATCCTGTTAAAGCTCCGTTAGCAGAAGCCCATGACCAACCGTTGAATGCTGAAACTGTAGCTCCAGTTGTACGTGTAGCGACTTCCTTCGCATGTACACTTGTTCCGTTTCTGAATACCTCTGACAATGTAGTACCTGAAACAAGTGTGATTTCGAGGTTATTGAATTTCAAATCACCATTTGCAAAAGTTACGTCTGAGCCTGAAGAAAGTGAGAAGTCACCTCTACCACCTGAAGTTGCTGGACTAGGGAAGTTAAAGAAGTAGATATTTTCGAAAGTCCCTCTTGCACTTGCTCTGAAGTCACCTAGTTCTGCTACTGAAGAACCTTTTATAGAGCCGTTTTTCACAGTATGGCCTGCAAGAAGAGCACCTTCTGGACCGTCAATTTCTAGCGCATGATCAGTTTCTCCACATATAACGATGAAGTTATCAAGTGTTCCTGACCAAGACTGGTCTGTATCGATTGCATCATCACCAGCGTTCCAAACAAGTGCATTTTTAACGCTTACGCTACCACCAAACCACTCAATACCGTCATCTTGGTTAGCAACAACCTCAATATTTTCAATCACTGTTCCTGAACCAACTCCACCAAGTGTTAAACCGTTGATTTCGTTACCTTCACCGATGTTTGCGCCTCCATGACGAATAGAAACAAATTTGATAACACCTGAGTTATCCGCTGGATTTGTACCTCCATAAAGACCATTTTGGTCAGATGCAGGAATACCTTCGATTTGAACAGACTCAGATACCGCAGAGATAGGTGCATTACCAAGAACGATTATACCACCCCAAAGACCGCTCAAAGTAGGCTCAAGATTTGGTGATTTGATTTCGCCTGGTTTGATTTCATCAGCAACTGAAGTGAAAATGATTGGCTTTTCAGCCGTACCTGCTGCATTAATTTTTGCACCACGTGCGATAATCAATGCAGTTGCATTAGCACCTGTTCCTGCTTGACCTTTCACAACAACACCCGGTTCGATTGTTAATGTATTTCCAGCTGTTACAGTTACACGTGAAGCTAAAATGTATGTATTACCTGACTTCCAAGTAGTATTTGATGTAATATTTGATGAGACAACAAACTCTTTCTGCTCAGCTGCAACTGTAATTACTGCAGTAGAATTAGAAGTTCTACCTTCTGCATCTGTAACAGTCAATGTAACAGCACCAGCACCAACAGATGAACCTGCAACATACGCAACTACGATAGTTCCGCTAGTCATACCTGCAGTACCTGAAGTTTTAATTGTTGCAGTACCGTTTGTAGCAGCAACACTTGCTGACTGAAAACCTGCTTCAGCAGTAAAAGGGAAAGAGATTTCAATAGTTGACCCTGTTACAGTAGAAGTTGCTTCTGGCTGAGTAACCGTTGGGATATTGAATACAACTTCTTCCTCGCAAGAACTGAGCGTGAGTGTTACCACTGCGGCTACTAGTACAGAAATGTGTCTAAAATTAAGTTTCATAAAAAGATAAAATTTGTGAAGTAATGTTTATTTTCTTCCTGAATTAAAACAACGTCACAAAAGTACCTCTCCAATATTACCCTATTGTTACGTCACAATTATCAAAACGTCACCTAGATAAAAACGAAACCAAAATTAGAATAAAACAAGATAGGTGAATTACTTAATCTTAACTTAATAATTTAATAATAGTCAACTACTACTTTGCATGTTTTAAGAGGAACTACCTTTTAAAGAAGAAATCGAATCAATTCAGCTTGATTCATATTGGTGTAATTACAAAGATCAGGGTTATGCCCTGATTCTTTGTTTATAGCGACGCTCCCTTCATAATTTCTTAAAACTCCCTTCATAATTAACTCACAATCAATTCATTATTTTGAAATAAAAAATGAATACATTACAGAACACTATTCGCGAGTGGAGAAACTACTTTATTTTTTTGGCTTCTATTATCTTCTATTACATTTTATCTTAGCGCATTACTAATCAACTCTTTAAGATACATTCTCCTTTTGAGTAGACAAAAGACGAATGTTTTCTCAAGTGATAATTCTGAGAAAGTATATATACAAAAGAGAATTGTGTCGTTGAATTTAGGGGTAAATAGTAACTTTGTCAGGCGTAAACCCGGCAACAAGTAAGTTCTAAGAACCTAGATTCATACATAAGACAATATGACGAGACAAATACGAACCTATCTTTTTACTCATACCAAGCGATATTTTACAAAATTATATATCCTTCTCTTCTCTAGCGTCTTTATTGCCGGTAGTGCATCCGCGCAACAAATCTCAGAAACTACATTGGGAGAAACAGGCTTATGGAATGGCGTATATATCAAGGCTAAACTAACAGACAAAATTGGCTACTACGCAGAACACCACTACCGTGTCCGAAATGCAGAAGATAACATCAACTCGTTTGTAGGAAGACGGAGGCAAATCTACAACAGAGCAGGAATAAATATTCTTTTTAATCCAAATTTTGAGGCGGTTATTGGCCCAACACTTGTCTTCAATTATACGCCAAGTCCAGGTAATCCAAATTTTGAAAAAGTCACTCTTGAACCACGTATTTGGCATCAATGGCTATTCAGTATGCCTGCAATGGGACCAATAAAAGTATATCATCAATTCCGATTTGAACATCGTTGGAAAAGAGACAATTCCATTGAGTCACCTTTAGAATATACAAATAGGTACCGCTACAAACTATTTTCATACATTCCCATCAACTCTCCTTACATAAAACCCAAAACGATTTACTTCTCACCAAGCGCTGAGATATTCATGCACAGTGGAAAATCTATTGTTTTTCATCCATTTGAAGACTTCCGAATATACAACGGAATCGGATACGTTGTAAACGAAAAACTAACGTTTTTTGCGGGACACATGTGGACTATCGGGCAGCGACCAACGGGTTTTCAATACCGAACAAGCCATATATTCAGAATCAATATGCTCATCGGCTTAGACCTTCGTAAAATACAAGATAAAATACCATCTATTAACCTTGGCTATTAATGACTTTACATACGATATATTCCAAACGTGTTCTTTTGGCAGGAATACTGATTTTTCTTCTCCTTTGGGTGTACGAAAAAATTGAAAAACAACAAGTTACAAGCCAAGAGCAATCACTATTGGCTCAATTAACTAACCTAAAAAAAGCAAACGATGCTTATTTTTCAGGAGATGCAGAAACAGCACTAACGTATTTTCAAGCGTTTGATTCATTAGCTACTCCTTCAACGCTTCTCACAACACTTGTCACCCAATTTGATTCCTCTCGAAAAAATGAGGTTGACTTTCATCTAAATTACTCAACACAAGAAAAAGAGGCAGCTAGAAAACGAGCAGACATATTCTTAAACGATAAAAGTAAGTATTCTCTTGATTCACTCTGGGAATGGGCAAAAGCGACAGAACGGACAAATTTAGAATTGGCACACCAAGCATATATACTCCAAGAAAAAACAAAGCTAGAAACCCAAAAAATAAAGAAATTAGAAGACAGCCTAGTAAGTGTCTCAAATGTGAAAGAAATTATTTTTACCAATAGAAAGGGAATTAAAGTAACCTATTTTGGCGAAACGCAGTATGGCTTGGCAAATGGTAAAGGTATTGGATTTTACGAGGGTGGAGGAACTTACTCAGGTCAATGGAGGAATAATTCACGTAATGGGAAAGGTAAATATACTTGGAAAAACGGAGATGAATACGAAGGGGAATACAAGAATGGTGAACGATATGGACAGGGAACATATACCTTCAAGTCTGGAGAAAAATACGTTGGCGAATGGAAAAATGATTTAAGAGAAGGACAAGGAGCATTGTATGATCCTTATGGCCAGCTAAAGTTCAAAGGGATTTGGAAGGGAGATAAGTATATTAAATAATCAGACTTCAGACTATATAAAAAGAGGCTGCCTTTAACTAGGCAGCCTCTTTTTATAATAATACCAATAAAGCAATTATGCAATCAACCAACGGAGAAATAAAAAGAGAACCGCTGATAATAAAATCGAAACGGGGAGCGTAAGTACCCAAGCAATGGCAATATTACGAATTGTACCCGCTTGTAAGTTTTTCACCCCTTTGCTTGCCACCATTGTACCTGCAATACCGGAAGATAACGTATGGGTTGTACTCACAGGCAAACCAAAGCCAGATGCCAAACCAATTGTTGCAGCAGCAACTAACTCAG
>JBKBRQ010000214.1:0-4388 GCA_046292055.1 Spirosomataceae bacterium
ACATTGATCACTCTGGTCAAATTCCAAATTTATATCGCGAAGGATATGAAGGACAAGTTTTATGTACCAATCCCACTTTAGAATTAACCGATTTATTACTACAAGATGCGGCTAGAATTAATCAGAAAAAGTTAAAGTCGATACAAAAAAGCAAGAAGAAGTCAAAAAAGACGAAAAGTATTGATAGTGAAGAACTTTATTTTGGACGCCAAGTAGAAGAGGCTATGTCTAATTTTGTACCTATCGAGTTTGGGAGAACATTCAAGTTTCATGATAGATGCTCTGTTCAGTTCATTCCAGCGGGTCATTTACTTGGAGCTGCTCATGTTGTCTTAGAAATTTGGGATGAAGGAATCGTAAAAAAGATTTGTTTTTCAGGGGATATAGGAAGACAAAATTATCCTTTGCTCGTTGATCCACAACCGGTACCCAATGTGGATTATTTGGTGATGGAAACAACCTATGGAAATCGATACCATAAAGACACAGATTCGCCCGAGGAAGCCCTAAAGCGTGTCATAAAAGAGGCATGTATCGACAAGCCAGGCCGCTTGATTATTCCCGCTTTCAGTGTTGGACGTACGCAAGCAATGCTTTATACATTGAATAAATTGTATGAAAATCATGAAGTAGAACCGATTAAGGTGTTCACAGATAGTCCATTAGGTAAAGCATCTACCAAGGTATATGAAAAATACCATCGCCTTTTGAATAGGGAGGCAAGGGAGTTTAAAGAAGAAAATGAGCAGCTTTTTGATTTTGCGAATTTGCATTATTTGGAGTCTACAAAAGAAAGTCAAGAGGTCTCCAATCATGGAGAGCCTTGCATCATTTTATCTTCTTCTGGAATGGTTCAAGGTGGGCGAGTAGAATACCATATTGAACAAAATATCGAGAATCCGTATGCTACTATCCTGATGATTGGCTATGCAACAGAAGGTACGATAGGTTATAAATTGTTGCACAGAGAACAAAAAGAATTGACAATAAACAACAAAAAGCATGCAATTCAAGCACAGATTGAAAAAATTGATGTGTTCAGCGGGCATGGTGATTTGAACGATTTGATTAACTTTGTCGAACAACAAAAACCAGAATCACTAAAAAAAGTCTTTCTGGTGCATGGAGAAGAAACCTCTATGGAGCATTTTAAAGGTGTTTTGTCAGAAAGAGGTTTTTCTAATGTTGAAATTCCTTCCTACCACCAAACATTTGAACTTTAAACAAAGAAGAAAGAAGTATTGATGAGAACATTACTCGAATTCGAAAAACCTATCGCTGACCTTGAAGCGAAATTAGAGGATATGAAAAAGCTTGCATCTATGAACAATGTAGATGTAAGCGAAGCTGTTCGTACCCTAACACAGAGCATTGAAGATTTACGAAAAGAAACTTTTCAAAATCTGACGAGATGGCAACGTGTACAGCTTTCAAGGCATCCAGATAGACCATATACGCTAGATTATATTGAACTTATCTGTCAGGAATTTCATGAATTGCACGGGGATAGAACGGTAAAAGATGACCCCGCGATTGTAGGTGGTTTTGCCAATATCGATGGTCAATCTGTCATGATTATTGGGCAGCAAAAAGGTCGAAAAACAAAAGAACGCCAGTTCAGAAACTTCGGGATGCCTAATCCAGAAGGATATAGAAAGGCACTACGTTTGATGCGTTTGGCTGAAAAATTCAATGTCCCTATTGTTACACTTATTGATACACCAGGTGCTTACCCAGGACTTGAAGCAGAAGAAAGAGGTCAAGGCGAAGCAATTGCTCGCAATATTCGTGATATGATGACACTTAAAGTTCCTGTAATTTGTATCATCATCGGTGAAGGTGCCTCGGGTGGCGCACTAGGTATCGCCATTGGCGACCGTGTTTTGATGCTTGAAAACACGTGGTATTCTGTTATTTCTCCTGAATCTTGCTCATCTATTCTTTGGCGTAGTTGGGATTACAAAGAGCAGGCCGCAGAAGCACTTAAATTAACAGCCACGGACATGAAAGGCAATAAATTGATTGATGATATCATCAAGGAGCCCATCGGTGGTGCACACACCAATTGGAATGAAATGGCATTTATTTTGAAGAAAACAATTCTTTCAGAAATTGAAAAACTTCAAGAGTTAGACGCGCAAACTCGCGTCAATCAACGCATTGATAAGTTTTGTCAAATGGGTGTTTTTGAAGAATAACAACGCATGATTTCAAAAGATATTAAAGTAGTTATTTTTGATTTTGGGAATGTCATTATCAATATTGACGTTCCCAAAACATATAAAGCTTTTGCGCAGCTCTGTGGTAAATCAGAAGAGAAAATTAAGTCTCTTTTTGATGACAATATGCTTTTCAAAAGGTATGAAACAGGGCTTTTTGAAGAAGATGAATTCCGAGATGCGGTTCGTCAAATATTGGGCTTTCCATTAAACGATTATGAAATCGATCAAGCTTGGAACGCACTATTACTTGATATTCCAGCAGAAAGAATTCAATTCTTACACAAATTGAGAGAAATTATCCCTATTTACTTGTTAAGTAATACAAACGACCTCCATATTCGTGCTGCAAACCAGATTTTATATAAATCTGCAGGTGTACGTGATGTGAGAAATTTGTTTACAAAAGCCTACATGTCCTACGAAATAGGACTTTGGAAGCCCGATACTGCTATTTACACGTATGTTTTACGTGACTTGGGCTTGAAACCGAACGAAGTGCTTTTTTTGGATGATAACGAAGCCAATATTGAGTCAGCTAAGCAATTTGGTTGGGAAACCATCTTCATTCAACCGGACTCATTCACCATGTTAGATATAGATTTTAGCCCTATTTTGAAAACGTAACCTCCCGTAAAAACATGCGCCCACAACCCGCTACCCTCCGATTAATGATTCAAATTGTCTTGTTCCTTCTAACTGTTTTAACAACGACATTGGCTGGTGCTGAATGGATGGAAGGAAAGTCTTTTTTATTTTCATCTGGAGCATTGGGTTGGGATGAGTTTTTAGCTGGATTTTACTTTTCTATCCCGTTTCTTGGTTTTTTGACGACGCACGAGTTTGGGCATTTTTTTATGGCAAAAGCGAAACGTATAAAAGTAACCCTTCCTTATTATATACCATTTTATGTAGGTATTTTGACAAGTATTGGTACACTTGGCGCATTTATCCGTATTAAAAGTAAAAGAATGTCTCGCAAAGATTATTTTGACATCGGTTATGCGGGACCTTTGGCCGGTTTTATTGTCGCATTTGGTGTTTTGATTTGGGGATTTACCCATTTGCCAACTTGGGAATATGTCATGCAAATTCATCCAGAATACATCCCTTTTGGCCCACATTACGGGGAATTTGTTTATGGACAAAAGGATGCTTCTGAATTCGTCCGATTAGGAGATAATCTTCTTTTTTACTTGCTCAGAACGTACGTAGCTGACCCATCACTGATGCCACACCCAAACGAGGTCATTCATTATCCTTTTTTGCTTGCTGGTTATTTAGGCCTTTTCTTTACAGCTTTGAACCTGATTCCAATTGGTCAGTTGGATGGTGGACATATATTGTACGGGTTAATAGGTAAAAAAGCGTTTGATATTGTATCACCTATCTTTTTTGTTACCCTCGTTTTTTATTCAGGATTGGGTTTATTTACTATTGATGAATTCATGACTGTCGTAGATGAGGATTATCTTACTTTAGTAGGTCAGTTTTTCTTGTATGTTTATTTTATCTATCTCTGTTTCTCTCGCATTACCTCGTACCCCATTACGAATCTCTTAATAACGCTCGTCGTTGTGATTACACAGGTTATTCTTAACTATTTTGTACCGAATTGGGAGGGATATAGCGGTTTTCTAGCTTTTGGCTTCTTACTTGGCAGAGTCATGGGTATATATCACCCAAGTACGTCAAACGACGAATCACTTGGGTTAGGCCGACAAATTATTGGCTGGCTTTCGTTAGGTATTTTTGTCTTATGTTTTAGCCCCAATCCTCTTTATTAACCTATTTGCATATGCTTAATTTCTTTGCACGACATTTTTTTAAGTGGGCAGGTTGGAAGGTCACAGGTGAGTTTCCATATACGGTTCCAAAAGCAGTTTTGACAGTTTGCCCACATACAGATTGGCGCGACTTTTTCCTCGGTTTGGGAACACGTGCTACATTACGCTTAAATATCGGTTTTCTTGGGAAAGAAGAACTATTCAAGCCTCCTTTTGGCTTTATTTTCAAGTGGTTAGGAGGAACCCCCGTGAAAAGAGATAAACGCACGAACCTCGTCGCAAACCAAGTCGCAGCAGTAGAATCAGTAGAGAATTGTCTTTTCTCTTTAGCTCCTGAAGGGACTCGAAAAAACGTAGAAAAGTTAAAAACAGGTTTCTACTA
>JBKBRQ010000215.1:0-4375 GCA_046292055.1 Spirosomataceae bacterium
TTCCATAGGAATAGGTGCAATCGTATCACCAATTAAAAAGCAGGGACGTTCATCAAAACACACGACTGGAAATTCAGGGTCTAATGGCAAAGCATAAAGCCACAATATGCGTTCCATATTAGCAATGAAAGCCGCATTCATCTTTCCAATGCACCATTGGCGTTTAAGATGAGGCTGTAACTCGTTTTTTTGAGTATTTTACCCGCATGAACATGGGATAAATGCGCACAAATACCAAGTTCTACTACTTTATCAGCCAGAAGTCTTAATGTCCAACGAACGTGACCTTCGGGAGCTTTGCTACAAGCTAAGGCAGTTATTTTAGCTCGTTCTTCACCCGAAATGCCAATTGGACGACCTGAACGTGATTTGTCTTTCAAACAATCTAATCCAGATTCTTCGTAACGACTGATGAGCGTTTTAAGTGTAGGATAAGTTAAGCCTACTTGTTGCATTACGGAAACTAATTTCAGACCTGAGTTCAATAATAACAAAGATTCCACTCGTTTATGAATCGTGACAGTCAAAGAACGTTTAAGAAGCATACCTTCTAAGATGCCTTGGTCGCTTTCTAGTAAAGTGATATATTTTTTGCGCATTACTTTGGGAGGTTCAAAAGTAAAATAAATCAAAATTATTTAATTAACAGTGCAATCAGTTTGAACCAATAAAGTTATTTTTACTTTTTTGTCACAAGGTGAGTCTGTTTTAGGAATAGAAGCAAGATTATTCCTATTAGGCAGCTACTATAAAAAATAGGGTAATCCCAATAATAAATAGTAGCTTATCTTGTATGGACTCGAATGCAGTCAATGTTTACTATTCAAGAAAAAGTTTTCTTTTGTAGTTAGGAGTTAGTGCTCTATCAAATAGTTGCTTGTAAGTGTTTTTCTTAAAAAAGTTCTGATAGGGGAGAGCTTTTATAAAGTATTCTGCGCGTAATTTTTGGCTTATTTGCAAATCATTCGTTGCAAATATAAGATCAAAATAATAGTTTAATATTTTATTTATATTCCTTTTGTAATTTCGGTTTGTGAAACGATTTATATTTTCATACATTTCTATCCTATTTGTTAAAAAAGATAGACTCTCTTTGTGATCTGTGTAGCTTAAACCAGATTCGTGGCGACGGTAAACAGACATGACCTCATCAATATACGCGATTGGTGCGTGGTATGATAACATAATATACAAAGGGATATCGCCACTTTTAGATTTTGAAAACCAAGCAGGATATCTATCTCCAATTATACGTTTTCTGTACATAACTGCGGCTGTAGCCATAAACCAAACCTCTTGCTCAGCTAGCAGGTCTAAAGTAGTCACTTCCCTTTTTTGATCTTTAGATGAGTTTATAAGATAGTCTTTTCTACCACTGTTATCTTCGAATTTCATTAAGGTGTTGTGGAAACAAGCCGAGTAGTTTGAATGAGTATCGAGAAAGTCAACTTGCTTTTGTAGTTTTAGCTTGTCTGTAAGGTAATCATCCCCTTCTATATGTACGATATATTCTCCTTTGCTTGCATAGTAGGTATGTAAATAGTTGAGCTTTCCAGGTAAACCAAATTTAGATAAGTTTTGTGAATGAACAAACGCTCTAATTAGGTGAGGGTACTTTTCTGCATATTCTCTAACTATTTCACTAGTCCCATCTGTAGAGCAATCATCCCCAATAATTATTTCGAACGGAAATTCTGTTATTTGAGAGACGATTGACTCCAAACACATTTGTATATATCTGACATGGTTGTATGTAATCAAGCAGACACTCACTTTTGGATTGATAGGTGTCTGTGGATTTCCATATATGTTATCATTATATGTATTTAGGTCAGTTATCATTTAGAACTAATTATGAACAGCTAGACCGAACCCAGAACGCCCAAAACCGTTCCCATTGTAATACATATATTTCTGTGATTTGACGGTGAATACCATAGGATATGCAATCATCTCAGAATCCCATCCTGTATCATTGAGTTTGATCCCAGATTCGCCGTCCTTTCTTTCCCAATGAATGCCATCAGCTGAAACAGCCACACTAATGCGGTACGAATTTTCTAGCTTTTCTCCTCTGTATAATGTCTTCGCACGGTATGAGAACCACATAATGTAACTACCGTCTTGTTCTTTTAAAACACAAGGACGAGATAGTCCACCTTCGTTTTCGTCTTTGTAATCAATGGCTACCGTATTATTTCTTTCCCAATGAATACCGTCTTTTGATTCCCCATATTTTATATTATAGAAAGGTTCAATTTTTCCGTTAATCTCTTCCCACTTAGTACAATTTAAGTACCACATTTTGAAAATTCCTTCATCATAGAGCACACATGTATTTCCACTGAATAAAGGTTCTAAGGGTGTTGTGTTGATGACAGGGCCATCAAACATCTTTGTATAAGTATTCCCACCATCACGACTGACTGCAATTCCTATTGAGTTATGATAGGGAATAGTATTTCGAACAGTCCAGCCGATGTAATATAGCCAGCGTTCTCCGTTCGGGTGGTGTAGTAACCAAGTGGGCATGATTCCACAATCATCAAACATTCCTATAACTCCGAGTTCAAGAATCGGTTTGTCATGTACATAAAGTACCTTTTGTGGGTCTTCTTTGGAAACATCGATGTAGGAGGGCATACATCTACCTTTTTCGTCACGTGCAGAATAAATAATTCTTATTTTATCGGCATATCCATCATCCACACAAGTGACTTGAGCATGTGTTTTATTCCAATAAAACTCTCCATTGGACGAATAAACAAGACCTTTTTTTTGCCACATAGTACAAATCTTTGATAAAGTAAGTAAATTAAATTGCTGTTTAGGTGCTAATTGGAGTTGAGTAGTATTGCTTATCTCCATACCTCTAGGGAGCACAAATTTACAAATATATAAGGAACTATGGTGAATTTTTAGAAAAACATGAATCAAAAAAAGTAAATACTTGCTTTAAAAGTTTGGGATGTATATACTATTGTAAATATTATAACAAGAAGAAAAGCGGATAAATTACTTATTTTAAGCAATTTATCCGCTTTTCCTGTTTCAGAAACGAACGTTTACTTTACGTCTTTCATCAAAACTTGAACTGCCGTTTCTAGCTGTTTATCTGTACCCGCAGAAATCCAGTTTGGTTCGTTTTCTACGATAATATCTGGAATCGCTGGCCCTAATTCTTGGTTTATGTCTGTTCCCTTTGTAAACCAAGCTCTTCCTGGTAAACGAACAAACGACCCGTCCATAAGTGCTTTTCCGCCTGTAGAAATCACTGAACCATTTGTTGGCAAACCAACTAATTTACCAATGCCAAGTCCTTTGTAAGCGTGCGAGAAAATCTCCGCATTGGAATACGAACCCTCGTTACAAAGCGCTACGGTAGGCTTTGTCCAAGCTGCATAAACCAATCTTTCCCCAATTGGGTAATACTCTTTGTACTTGTTTTTCTCTTTTTCCAAATCATTGACTGCCCCCCTCGGAATGGTGTAGGCATGTTGTTTGTAGTTCAGAATGGTCATGAGGTAATCTGTCGTTGAGCCGCCACCGTTGTAACGTACATCTATGACAAGACCGTCTTTTCCGTAGCCTGCTGCTGTAAATTCACGTTCAACTACTTCAAAACTTGGGAAATTCATACCACGAATATGTATATAGCCCAATCGACCACCCGAAAGTTTATCTACCATTTTCTTCCGGTCATTCACCCACTCTTGGTATAAATTATCTGAGATGGAGTTCGTTAGTCGAATCACAACCTCCCGCGTTTGTTTGTCTGCACCTTGCACTTGTGCCACCACTTTTTCATTGGCAAGGCCGTTCAATAATTCATAGAAATTGGCATTTCCGGTTATACTTTGTCCGTTGATTTGCAAGATTATATCGCCTTCTTTGAGTTTACTAGCTGTTTTATCAGCAGGTGTTTCTGGCACAACATGCTTGACAAGCATACCCGAAGCCTGCGGAACAAGCTCTGCACCCAAAAGCCCAGTCGATTCTCTTTGCGTTTCCGCTCTGTCTGGCACAGTCAAACCCATGTGGCTGGCATTCAATTCACCCAACATGAGGTTAAACATGTCTCTGAAATCCTGACTAGTTGATGCCGCTAATGAACGGGCTTTGTATTTTGCCTTTAGTTTGTTCCAATCATATCCATGGAATTTAGGGTCATAAAAACCATCCCGAATTGTTCTCCAAGCTTCCTCAAATACTTGTTCGCGCTCAAGTGCATAATCGATTTTCATTTTCGCCTGGTACGGAATCGCCTCTTGTGTTGCTGCCTTAATAGCAAATTTGTTGAAACTCCCCCGTGTTGTGAAATACAAATTCGTCATGTCTTTATCCGTCGTAACATTCGCAGGATTCGCACCGCCTC
>JBKBRQ010000216.1:0-867 GCA_046292055.1 Spirosomataceae bacterium
GCCGTAGCGGTTTGGTTGTCTGTGCGTGAAAATGTCTGGTCTTGGGTTATTGGGCTTACCAATGTTTTGCTTGCTTTTGGGCTTTTCTACCAGATTCAGCTTTATCCGGATATGTTTTTACAAGTTTTTTTCTTTGTCACGAATATTCTCGGATTTTGGTATTGGAAATTCCCAAAACATGAAGAAAAAAACAAAAATAATGAATTGATTATCAGTAAATTAAATCCAAGAAATTTTCTTATTTATTCAATTCTTGCTCTTTTATTTACAGGTTTATTTGGTACGTTTTCTCAACATTTACATCAAATTTTTCCGCGATTATTCAGTCTTCCGAGTGCATTTCCGTTCGTAGATTCCTTCACGACGATTATGAGTATTTACGCGACATTCCTCCTGATGCGCAAAAAAGTAGAAGCTTGGTGGATTTGGTTAGCTGTTGATATTTTGAGTACGTACATGTATTATATCAAGGAAGTAAAACTGTACGCTTTTTTGTATTTTATTTTCTGTCTCATTGCCGCACAAGGTGCTTTGAGTTGGACGAAGCAATACAGACAACAAAAGGCACTCACTCATTTATGAAATAACGAAAAACGCGACTTTAACAAAAATAAAGTCGCGTTTTGTATTTACTCAAATCCAAGTACTTGTTTTCCTTTTTTTGCTTCGGGCGTTGCCATGAAGGTATTCCATAAAAGTCCCGTTCTGTGATTCTCAATCATGCAAATAATCGGACCTTGGTCGATGGCGAGATACGAGTCAGCAAACCATAAATTCGATAAATTAAACGCATCCTTAAAACCGTACTCTCCCCAGATTTTATCACCCAAAACATAATAAAAATGGTGTAAAGCATCCATTGACTCC
>JBKBRQ010000216.1:877-4374 GCA_046292055.1 Spirosomataceae bacterium
TATAAGGAAAAGCAGACAAGGCGGCGGTCGGAGAAATAACGCCCAAATCCTCTGTCGGAGAGTGAGCTGCGTAGCCATTGTGTGAATCACTTGCGGTTAAACCCCAGCAATTTGCACTGTAACCCACGTAATTTCTTGGATTTCGTACACAATATCTATAATTGATTTCTGTATGCGCTTTATTTTGTATCCAGTAATCCGCATACGAATCTTTCAACCCCTTGGGACTAAGTGCCAAGAACGAATAATGCGAGAAAAACAACGGCCCACCAAAGTCAAAACCGAGCGGAAGGGTAACGCCTTCAAAGGTTTTCCCGTTTTTCATTTGCCTTGCCCAACCTTGGTCATAAACCTCCTTGGAAATCGGGTGAGTAGGTGAAGCAGCCGCTAGAAAATACGTGATGAGACATTCGTTCCAACCTTGAATTTTGTGATTCATACGCCATCCGTGGTTGGCAGACCAATGCCAGTACAGAACATTTTCGCCTTTGGTATGCCAATCCCATTCCACTGCTTCCCAGAGTTCTGTGATAGTTTTGCGCAGTGCCGTTTCTTTGGCATCAGACTGATTAAAATACTGGCGGGCAGTTAGCAAACCTTGCATTAAAAAAGAAGTTTCTACCAAATCTCCGCCATCATCGTACGTACTAAACGCAACCGTTTCTCCAGTAGTGCCATTCAACCAATGAGGAAAAACACCGTGGTAAGTTTTTGTCTTATTTTTTAGAAAGTCCGTCATTTTGGTCAAGCGCTCAATAGCTTGTTCGCGTGAGATAAATCCACGTTCAACAGCAACCACCATTGCCAGAATACCAAAACCAGTTCCACCAGAGGTCACGATGTCGCCAGATGTATTTCTTTCACGTGCTAATCCAGAAACAGGATGCCCGAAATCCCAGAAATATTTGAACGTTTGTTTTTGGACGAGTGTCAATAATTCGTCGTCTGAAATACGTGGAAATTTATCAGCGGGGTCTACTTTGGTTGTCATACCAAAGCGATGTAAATTCTGGAGTGTTGTTAATTTCTTTGATTTTAGGTCGGGATAAATGACAACCTGATATGCCGTAGCACTTTTCAAATCTTGTTTGGGTTGGAGCGTCACGACACTATCACCACGTGAAAATTGTAAAGAAGACTCTACTAATTGTGCAGTGGCTCTTTCAAATAACTTGATATGTTCGGAGGCAGATTCTGTCGCTAATGGAGAAGAGAAAGCCAATTCAACGGTTGGTTTTCCAGAGATATTATTGGCGTAAAAGCCACCTGATTGTTGGCCATTAACACGAATAGAGGAAAAGTAAAATAACTCAGGTTCAATGGGTTGGGCGGTACAACTTTGAGACAGAGTGGCTGTCAACAAAAGTGTAAAAAAGGCAATTAATTTCATACATGAATGGATTTGCAGCGATGGCTATTTACAAAAAGAGGCCACTTGTGCTATGTCAAGTGACCTCTCCTGTTTGTTTACTTAACGTCCAGCGCTTTCTAGTTGGAATAATGAGCTGATATCGCCATCAGATAAGGCACGGTTGAAGACACGAATCTCATCAATTTGGCCTGTGAATAAATTCTGCCAAACTTGCGTAGATGAATTTGGATAACCTGTTTCTTGGTTGGCAAATGCACCAATTAATACGGTTGAATTTACTGGGAAAACCAAAGGTCCTAAGGCACCACTTTTACGCACACGGAAATTTTTGTTTGAAACTAAAACTCCGTTTGCATACAAATCAATTGTAGACGTCGCTGCATCGTATTTCATCACGACTTGTGTCCATTTTCCAGCACCTTTCACGATTTGGTAATCTGTTCCTACCACGCCAAAGTTATTCAAGTTATCGTGTCCTTCGCGTGTACTGGAAGCGTACTGTCCGAGTACACCTTTCACGACTAAAGTATCAGAAGATGGTTTAAATGAAGCTGTTTCAGCCATTAAATTAATCATTTGTCCCCAGTCTGGTGCGACATTTCTTGCTTCATTCAAGGCAAAAATAGACGTTGCTTTACCTTCTACGTTTCTCATGTTTACCCAAGCAGATACGGTGAAAGACCCCAAGCCATTGGCTGTATTCAAGCCAGGAATCGTTGGGTATCTCAAGAAACCTGCTGCCAAACTAACGGCCTGTCCTTTTGCCCCTGTCGTGAAAGTCGCGTTGGTTGACTGCTCAGGCGCAATATTTGATTTTGCTTCACGTGCATCACCGTCAAAACTCCAATACGCCACTAAGTTCGCCGCAGCGACATCATCCGCAGAGTTAAAACCACCAATTGGCGGAAGTTCAGGTTCTTTGTTTGTGTCACACGCTGTCATGACAACCGCTGAAAATAAGGCCAAAGCAGCCAATCCTAGATTTTTTTGAATGGTTTTCATTTGTTTTTACTGTTTTTCTCTTGCTCCGTCAAGAGGATTTAGTGTCTGTATAATACATGCAAACGGAGCATTGCATGTGGTTTATTCTCTAATAATACGAATGCTATTTTCTTTTATTCACCTCAATCATCTGAAAAAACTCTTTCAAATGATTCCTTTAAACCCAGTTATTCGGAATTTTAATAACCTGGATTTTGGGTCAATGTACCTCCACTTAAAGCAATTTGAACCGCCGGAACTGGTAACCTTTCGTGTTTTCCTGCCACAAAATTCTTTCCTTGTGCTTGCAGTACACTAGCTGCACGCCCTTGTCGAACCAAATCAAAAAAGCGATCATGCTCCATGGCTAATTCTACGCGGCGTTCCTTCCAGATAGCTTCGCGGAGTTGCTCCTTTCCTAAACCTGAAACTGGCGCTAATCCTGCCCTTTTCCGTACGATATTCAAAGTATTTTCAGCTTCCCCAAACTGGTTTAACTCCAAAGCTGCTTCTGCTCGAATTAGATACAGTTCGCCCAAACGAAGTAGATGCACATTTTTTTGCTTTCTGTCACGGTTGCCAAGATAGCTTTCCACGTTTCTATTTTCTGAATGATACGCTTTGTAATTGTATCGGAGATTTTCTACCGAATCTGCGCTCGGAATCCGGAAACCGTCAAATAAGATAGTTCCCTTGAATTTCCCTGAATTATCGATGGTAATAATCGTTGAGCTCTTACGTATATCACCAAGTTCATACGCATCTGCTAAACTCTGCGAAGGCGTTCCAAAACCCCAACCCAAATCTGTCCAGCCTCCTCGTCCACCAACGCGTGGGCCTTGGCACATCGAATACGCATTGATACCGAAATCACTGTTATTGAATTGACCCGTTTGAATCTCAAAAATAGCTTCCGAACTATTGTCACCCGCTTGCCTCCAAATCTGACTATAATCGTCCAATAAACGATATTGTCCAGACTGAATCACTTCCTGCGCTTGTGTTGAAGCCGTTGCCCAATCTTTTCGGTACATGGAGACTTTCGCTAGTAAAGCTTGTGCTGTACCTTTCGACATCCGCCCTGCTTGTGTTTGGTTTCTGAGCGGAAGATTCTGTACCCCAAATGTCAAATCTTCTTGAATCA
>JBKBRQ010000217.1:0-4370 GCA_046292055.1 Spirosomataceae bacterium
GTTCTTTTTCCTGTAATTTGACAAACCTTTGCCATGTTCTCTTATAAGTTTTTCAATTGTACAATCACCGTTTTCCCGAAACGGCCGTTCCTAATAGGGTGCAAATATCGTTAATATTGTCAAAGAAACAAAAACTCATTTGTTTTTTTTAAACCCATACGGACAATGAAGGCAATTGTTTTTGCAGCAATACCCCCTTTTTTGATGATACACCGCCGTGAAAACCATCATTCCCTGCTTATTCATGTAAAAATCTTCTGGCAGCAAACCTCGATTATTTGCTAGCTTACTTGGTTCTCGACTCACTCTTGCCTATTCTATCGTAAATAAATGTGTATTACACGTTATTTCAGAGGTTTTTTGTTTAAGCACAACTCTCCAAAACGTATATAGCTTTCCAAACAGATTGTTTTTATTTTTTGTTTAACTCGTACTACACAAAAACAAAATTTGCAATCATTTCTCACCATTTTCTGTTTTACATGTACTTTTACACCCAACAAAATTAGAACCCAATTTCGGTTAACGTAAACTTAAATTCACATGATATCCCGCATAAACGTAGCTTCTAGCGCACTTAATCAAACCCCTCTTGACTGGCTAGGAAACCGCGCACGCATTCTTGCATGTATACAAGAGGCGCAAGAGAAATCCGTTTCTGTTCTTTGCCTGCCTGAACTTTGTCTGTCTGGGTACGGTTGCGAAGACCAATTTTATGCACCCGACACGCGTGAGCAAGCATGGCAAAGTTTAGAGGAAATCGTTCCAGAAACGAGTGGTATCACCGTAACACTTGGCTTACCTATACTTATTCAAAACAAATTATACAATGCCGTCGCTGTTGTATCAAACAAACGAATTCTTGGTTTTGTAGCCAAACAAAACCTACCCAACTACGGTGTTTTCTATGAAGATCGTTGGTTTCACAGATGGCCTGCTAATACCCGAACGGAATTCAAAAAAAATGGCTTTAGTTATCCCTTTGGAGATATCCTTTTTGAACTCGACGGTGTAAAAATAGGTTTGGAGATTTGCGAAGACGCATGGGTTCCTTCTCGACCTGGACGAAGCCACTTTGAAAAAGGGGTAGATATTCTCCTCAACCCCAGTGCAAGTCCCTTCTCTTTTGATAAATATCAAATAAGAGAACGTCTCGTTCAGGATGCGTCTCGGACTTTCAGTTGTGCTTATATTTATGCGAATTTACTCGGAAATGAATCCGGTAGATTGATTTTTGATGGAGATGCCCTGATTGCACAAGATGGACATCTATTGGCCTCTAGTGACCGTTTCAGCTACCAAGATTTTACACTAATTACTGCCTGGATAGATATTGCTGCCAATCAACAAAGTGCAATGGTCATTAAAACTCCATTTGTATCCGACAAACCTCTGCTCGTGAGTGCTGACTTTGACTGGCCAGAAGATGTGGTTCCACACCCGCAAACACTGAAAGTCGATGCATTCGAGAAAGGCAAATACATAAAAGAAGAGGAATTTACACGTGCTGTTTCATTGGGTTTATTTGACTATCTCCGTAAATCACGTTCCAATGGATTTACTATCTCACTTTCTGGTGGCGCTGATTCCTCCGCATGTCTCGCACTCTGTAGCTATATGATTCTTTTAGCTGAAGAAAGCATTGGGTTTGATAAACTAAAACAAAAACTACACTACATTCCTGCGATTTCAAGATGTCAAAATACAAAAGAAATCACAAGTCACCTCATCCAAACTATTTATCAAGGCACAAAGAATAGCTCAGAAGACACCTTACTATCAGCAAAGAACCTCGCAGAAGGCATTGGAGCCACCTTTTTCGAGATAAATATTGATAAATTAGTAACAGAGTACACCTCTCTTATTGAAAAACAACTCAACCGAACGCTGAGCTGGGAAACAGATGATATTGCTTTACAAAATATCCAAGCACGTGTCCGTGCTCCTTCTGTTTGGTTATTTACCAACCTTTCCAATCACTTACTTCTTGCCACTTCCAACCGGTCAGAAGTAGCTGTTGGCTATTGTACCATGGACGGCGATACTGCAGGGAGTATAAGTCCAATTTCTGGCATTGATAAACATTGGCTACGGCATTGGCTAAGATGGGCTGAAGAAACTGGCGTCGAAGTCAATGGAGAGAACAAACCTATTCCAAGCTTATCTTGGGTGAACAAACTAGCCCCTACAGCTGAACTTAGACCCTTAGAAAGGGTACAAACTGACGAAGCCGACCTGATGCCTTATGCATGTTTAGATGCATTGGAAAAATGGGCTATCAAACAAAAGAAATCACCTATCGAATGTTACAAACAAGCTATTGCTGCGCAGATTGGTGAGTATACCCCAGAACAATGGCAGGCGTGGATTCATCGGTTTTTTCAACTATGGAGTAGAAATCAATGGAAACGAGAAAGATATGCCCCTGGGTTTCATTTAGATGATAGAAATTTAGACCCTAGAAGTTGGTGTCGTTTCCCTATTTTAAGTGGAGGTTTTGAGAAAGAACTTGCTGACTTCAAGGATTATCTTTCTGGACAAATGACTACTCAGCGTCGCCGGATTGGTTTTTAATGCTTTTCATAGATAAAACAGCACGTATAGGATAATGGTCTGAAAAAGGAATTTCGTGCAATGTTTTAAACTCCTCCACCTTCCAGGCATTGGAATCAACAAAAATTTGATCTATGCGTAAAAAACCTGGAAGGTGGTGGTAAGTAAAGCCGAAACCACGGCCTTTTTCCTCAAATGTATTCTGAAGTAATTTACGAATCCGGCCGTATGCATATCCATAGGGCAGCTCATTAAAATCCCCACAAAGAATTACAGGATATTTACTTTCATGAATCAGCTTTTCAAGTTCCGCTGTCTGAATAACCCTTTCTTCAAACCCTGCTTTTAGTTGGCTAATGATATTTTTGGTTTCTTTTTTCACCTTTTCCTCATCCGACCGCGCATTCAACACTCTACCAACACGGATTCCCATCGAATGCATTTGGGTATTAATAACCGTAAATGTCCCCTTATCTGTCATTACATCTACTGCGATGGCACCATTATTATTTCTTTTCCAATACAGTTCTCGTTTATTTTTGAGTGGGTATTTTGAAAAGATTGCAAGACCTATTTGCCCTTTCCCCCTATCGTTTCCAGGAGAAGAATGCATGTATGTATAATATGTGTTCGTTTTCTTTAGTTTTTTGATAAGGGCTAATTGACCGTACGCATCATTATTATACAATTCCTGATAACACTCGATGTCAGAGTCAAGGAGAGGTAGAGATGCCACCAAATTTTGGGTATTTTCGGGATTTTTATCATCGATTACCTTGTGATAATCAATATACATCATGTTGTAACTCAAGACAGAAAGTGTGTTTTCCGTCGGGTACTCAGCTCTTGGATTAAAGCGAAAAGTTCTTTTTCCGAAGGGGAAACCGATTAAAATAACGAGCGCGGACAAAAGGAAACGCCATGAGCCCACAATAATCCAACTCATCGCGATAACAATGTGAATAACCCAAACAACAGGGAGCGACATCATAAGAAAACCACCTGTCCAATGCTTTATATCTGCTTCGAACGAAATTTGATAGACCAACAAGGTATACAAAACCAATAAAATGTGGAGTAGAAAGTAAAACCTCCTAATGAATAACAAGATTTCAGTAAAAATTTCTTTGAGCGAATTTTTCATTTGAATTGGTCTCATCCTAAATAAGTTCAAAATAGCACAAAGCGGGAATAAGAGAAGGAAAGTAAAAAGGCTCACAAATTAGGAGAACCAACAAAGTTCACAATGTAAAATACCACTTTGAGTTATGTGCATGCAATTTTACTAACAATTATTGTATTTCAACAAATAAAAAACTAATTTTGCAGATGATTAGTTGGTTTAGGAGGGTGGTCATCCTCCTTTTTTGTTGGCAAATAGATTAGAAAGGGGTATGATTAGCGTTGAACGTATTGAAGAAGTATTAGGTCCTTTTCTGGCGGATGGCATTTTTTTTGTGGTTGATATCAAGATTACAGTAAGTAAAATACGTTCCAAGATACTCATCCTTGTAGATTCAGACGAAGGGATAAGCATTGACCAATGTGGCGAAATCAGTCGTCAAGCGGGTGTCGTTTTAGATGAAATGATTGAAACACCCTTTGTACTAGAAGTATCCTCTCCTGGAATCGACACTCCTTTGAAACTCATTCGTCAATACAAAAAAAATATTGGGCGTAATTTGAAAGTCATTTTACAAGACGGTCAAGAGCTTAGGGGAAATTTGCTTTTTGTAGATGAAACATCTATTCAAATACAACCGGAGCAAAAAAAGAAAAAAGAATTATTGGAACCCAAATCATTGTTGCTCGAAGAT
>JBKBRQ010000218.1:0-4345 GCA_046292055.1 Spirosomataceae bacterium
CAAGTAACCTCGTTCACGACTTCGTGCCAAGACTCTTTGAAGAAACTCTGAAGTTTATCCATCGTTAGGTATTATTTATATCAATTTAAACTTAAAAGTTCCGAGTAAACAAGCTTGTTTTCTCGGAACTTTACTATCGCACGGGCACTAGGACTCGAACCCAGATTTACGGTTTTGGAGACCGTTGCTCTACCATTGAACTATGCCCGTTTGTACTATTGTCCGCAAAATTAGATTTATTTTTGTTTATTCACAAACAAATCACTCAAAAAATAAAAATCATTGCAAACTACTCTGCCTTCTTTTCTCCAAATTTATTCTCGGTTCCATGCCATAGGCGGACAATGTTTTGGCGATGTGTAAATACTAATAATAACCAAACCGATAACCCAAAAATTAATAATTCTTGTGTATGCATAGGTTGTAAGATACCAACCATTACAGAAAAAACAGCAGCACCTACTAATGATCCTAGCGAAACATACCTCGTTGTGTACACCAAGATAATGAATGTAAATAACGAAGCCATAGCGCCAAATGGATATACGGCCACGATTACACCAAGCGATGTGGCAATACCTTTACCTCCTCTAAAATGAGCAAAAACAGGAAGTAAATGACCAATAATTGTAAAAAAAGCAGTGGCTAATTGTACCTCGATGCTCGCCTCAAGAGTGCGAGCAATAAGTACAGGCACGATGCCCTTCAAAATATCGAAAACGAGTACGACTATACCTGCTTTTTTACCTAAAATACGCAACGAATTGGTTGCTCCTGCATTACCACTTCCATGGTTACGAATATCCACTCCATGGAAAACTCGGCCGTACCAAACAGCCGTTGGGATTGACCCCAGGACATATCCTAGCAACACGAAAGGTAAAATAAGAGGCATATAATTAGAGGATTATCAACTTGTATAGCTTGCAAAGTTATAAAAATTGTCTAATTTGAAGATAACACCCCTTAAAATAAATTATAAATCACTACTAATCAGCACATTAACAAATATAATAATTTGTATTTTTCAATTTCTCTGCATTCCCTTTCTTTTTAAAGCCAAGTCGTGTGCTGTATCGTAGTAAGAGCGGAGATTCGTCCAATCAAATACATCGGAGATATTTTCCACGCGATTCCGTTGCATAATTCGGTCTCTTCTGTTTAATGTAACGAATTTGAAGAGTATATCGGCGAGTTGGTCTGCGGCTTCGTCAAAATTTTTATCCTTTCTATTGACTACGTAGACGCCAACATTTTCAAAGTCACGCATTAGTTGCATCATAAAATCACCAAAACCGGACAAATCGCTAGTAACTGTCGGGATACCCCGAACGACACATTCGAGTGGAGTATACCCCCACGGTTCGTAATAACTCGGAAACACACCTAGATGACAACCTCGTACAAATTGGCTATATTCCATACCAAAAAGCGGATTTGTTGGCGAAATAAAATCAGGGTGATACACAAACTTAACTCGGTCTTGTTCGTGATTCATGAGATTTGTTTTTTCCAAGAACTGCGTAATCTCGTCAGGTTGCTTAAGTAAATGCGTAACCGTCTGCGGAAGTTTTTTTGTTCGCCAAGTTTGAATAGTTCTACGTAAACGGAGGCGCCAATAATCATCCACAAACTCATTTAAGTCAGGTAGATTTGCATCTTCATTGGCGGCAGAAGCATAAAATAGATGTTCACCAATTTGTTTTTCGATGGACTCACACGTTTCCCTGATTTCCTCCATGACAGCTCGCGATTGAAGAACTTCTGGATTTATGGAATGTACGGGATTTCGAGTGATGATAAACATAATCACGGTTGTATCTAATCCAGCTTGCACGATTTTAAAGTTGAGTCTTTTAAGTGCCTCCAAGGTCAAATCATATCCTTTGTTTTTAAATTCATAACGTCCTGATGTAAAGAAGAATAACGTATTATCCAAATCCCAAGAGTAACTTTGGAAAAAGTGTCCCATCACGAATTGCTGAATTTTTTGTTTGTATTTGAGATGTAGATTTTGGAACTCGTGGGTTGCGGCAAAGCGGGTAATATTCAAGCCATTGGGGAGAATGAGGTCACAGATACGTCCGAAGAAAACTTCACATTCTTTCGCAGTTACATCACTAACGGTCGTCAGGACGTGGCAAAGTTGTGCAGAAGCTCTTTCGATTCCTGCTTGTGCTTCAATCCCATATTCTTTTGCTTCTTTCGCCCAATCGTAGTGCGGGAGTTGGTCGTAGAAGTCATTTACATTTCCTGCGATATACCTCCCTAACATCGTTGCGTGCGTTGTAAAAACAGTGGCCAATGGCACCTGTTTGTGGCGTAAATCCAGAAGAGCGGTAGAGGCCATCCATTCGTGAAAATGTGCGAGTGTATCCGTTTTTTTGCCGTTTATCTCAACGAAAAGGGACAGATAACGATTAACTAATTCCCCGAAAGCAATGACTTTATCGACGAGTGGTTCGGCGTGTAGTGTTGAAATTTTATGATTTTGCCAAAGGTTAAATTTAAGTCCATCTACCTCTGAAATCATTTTATTAAAATCTACTAATATGATGCGCGGCCTTCCTGTGACGAGCCAACGACCGTAGTGGACGTCAAGCCCTTGTTCGCGTAATTGAGCGGCGGTTCTAGCAAAAACAGAGTCATCATTGGGTTGTTCTTCAAACTCAACCAAAGCAGTTTGTGGAAAATATGGACCAATTAAACAGTAGTTATCGCCCCATTCTTCTACCATAGCAGGTACTTTTGAGCGAATAACCGTATATATTCCTCCCACTTGATTACAAACTTCCCAAGCAACCTCAAAAAGAATCGGTTGTTCTTGCTTTCGAGGTTGAATTTTGACGATTTCTTCGGTTTCTTTTTTTAATTTTTTGATAGACATCAGGCGAAAGGTTAGGTTTTTAAAACTAAAAATTTATATTTTTTCTTCAATTTATTTTATTTTTTCCAAATCGTTGTAAATCCTGTAAAACTTGTATTACATCTCCCAAGGCAATAGATTACTTCATTTAATTAGCAAACTGAGAACTACAAGATACAAAAATACCTATATGTATTGATCGTATTAAGTTATCGAAAGTGAATAAAACACATCTAGCCAAATATAACAAGATATTCATTTAAATTCGTGGATACGTTTTCTTTTTGCCTAGTATCTTTGTTCCAAATTCTAAAAAAAACGATGCGTTCAGATATTACCCCCCTACTTTTAACGTACAACGAAGAGCCAAATATTAAGCGAACCCTTCAGCAATTACATTGGGTAAAAGAAATCATTGTCATTGATAGTTTTAGCACAGATAAGACCCTTGAAATTTTATCCTCTGATCCACGCGTAAAAGTATATCAAAGAAAATTTGACAATTTCGCAAGCCAATGTAATTATGGATTGACCATGGTAAAATCAGAATGGGTACTTTCTATGGATGCGGACTATGTCTTGAGTCAGTTGTTGGTAGATGAACTACAGTCCCTTGAATTTTCCAATGAGATTGATGCGTATGCTGTAGGGTTTTCTTATTGCGTGTTTGGGAAACCACTTCGAGCCACCCTACTTCCTCCTCGTAAAGTACTTTACAGAAAGGAAAAAGCGACGTACGAGGAAGACGGACACGCCCATCAAGTTTCTATTTCAGGTGGGAGAATTTCCACACTAAAAAATAAAATAGAACACGATGACCGTAAACCACTAAGTCGTTGGATTGCCTCACAAGATAAATACATGCTCATTGAAGCAAAAAAGATAGCCGAAACACCTGCCCATGAGCTTAGTTTTCCGGACAGAATTAGAAAGAAGAAAATCCTGGCTCCTTTTATTATTTTTTTCTATTGTTTATTAATCAAAAAGGGGATTTTAGACGGACGAGCCGGCTGGTATTATGCGTTTCAGCGCATGTTTGCTGAAATTCTCTTGAGTATCAGACTATTGGAAAAAAATAACTGATTATTTCTTTTTTTGCATAAAAAAGAGTGGAGATTTACCAATCCCCACTCTTTTACGTTGTGACAGCACATTTATTTCGTTTCTTCTTCAGAAAGAGCTGTGGGTGCTTCAAAAACTTCTGGTAATTGTTCTGTTAAGATGGTATACCATTGAATAATTTTCTTCACATCCGAACTATAAACGCGTTCTCTGTCGAAGTTTGGGAGAATTTTAGCCATGAAATCAAACAACTCGATTGGTGCTGCTTTCTTAGGGTCTAGTTCAATTTTTTCACCGAAAAGCTCTTTTATTTTCAAGAATAAATCACTCAAAGGTACTGCCTTTTCAAATTCGTCTGTATAAATTGAAATATCTTTTAAGATAGATACTTTGGCATTTACATTCACCAATTCTTTC
>JBKBRQ010000021.1:0-21352 GCA_046292055.1 Spirosomataceae bacterium
CAAAATAGCTTTCAAATATTTGTTTGGCGAAAGAGTAAAATTGTATTATTTTTATTATTTTAGCAGCAGCAATTCCAAATAATTCATCAACAATAATAACTTTAGCAAAATAACCTAACACCCACATGTCTGATAAAGCAAAATTGATACTTGACGGGAAAGAATATGAATTTCCTATCGTGACTGGAACCGAGAACGAAAATGCCATTGACATTGGTAAACTTCGTGCAGCGACAGGTCATATCACAATTGACTCTGGTTTTAAAAACACAGGGTCTACACAAAGTGCCATTACTTTTTTGGATGGTGAAGAGGGAATTCTTCGTTACAGAGGCTATTCTATTGAAGAGTTGGCAGACAAAGCTGAGTTTTTGGAAGTAGCTTATTTATTGATTTACGGTGAATTACCAACACAAGAAGAATACGCCAAATTTAAGTCTGAAATCACACACCACACGATGGTAAATGAGGACATGCGTAAAATATTTGACGGTTTCCCTGTAAATGCACACCCAATGGGTATCATGTCTTCTTTGGTAAGTGCCATGAGTGGTTTTTACCCAGATTCGTACGATGACAAAAGACCTGACCAAACAGACTTGCATATAATCCGCTTGTTGGCAAAATTCCCAACAATTGCTACTTGGTGCTACAAAAAATCACAAGGCCACCCTATCAACTATCCAAAAAATAACTTAGACTACAGTGCTAACTTCTTACAAATGATGTTTGCCTTGCCTGTCGAAGAATACAAAGTAGATCCAGTTGTAAGCTCGGCTATTAATAAATTATTGATTCTACATGCTGACCACGAGCAAAACTGCTCTACTTCGACGGTCCGTTTGGTAGGATCATCGAAAGCAAATATTTATTCGTCAATTTCTGCTGGTATTTCTGCACTTTGGGGACCACTCCACGGTGGCGCAAACCAAGAAGTAATTGAAATGCTCGAAGAGATTAAAAAAGATGGAGGGAATGTTCAAAAATATGTGGACATGGCAAAAGACAAATCGTCGAACTTCCGTCTCTTTGGTTTCGGTCACCGTGTGTACAAAAACTTTGACCCACGCGCAAAAATCATCAAGAAAGCAGCAGATGACGTACTATCAAAATTAGGCGTAAATGACCCTGTTCTTGAAATTGCACGTGGACTAGAAGAAGCTGCATTAAAAGATGACTATTTCGTATCTAGAAATCTATATCCAAACGTGGACTTCTACTCAGGCATTATCTACCGCGCTCTTGGCATTCCTGTAAACATGTTTACTGTTATGTTTGCGATTGGTCGTCTCCCTGGTTGGATTGCACAATGGAAAGAAATGCGTGAGCAAAACGAGCCAATCGGTCGCCCACGCCAAGTATATACTGGCGCTGTTTCAAGAGATTTTACACCACTTGAAAGCCGCTAACCTTTCTCTCTTTTACACAAAACGCTCTTCATTCCTTCATGAAGAGCGTTTTTTTATACTGTATATTCGTAAATTTTAGCTCCTCAGAAAATCAAGTGGATTCAAACAAATCGTTTGGTAAAAAGGAACATCTTTTTGTGCACAAACACCCGGGAAATCCCCCCAATTGCCAAGCATATCTGTCATTACTTGAAAATGTAAGTGTGGTGGCCAATCTCCATTTTCAGGGAAATCACCTACCCAAGCGATGACTTCTCCTCGTTTCACTTGTTTCCCTATGGTTAAATTGGTCAAAGAGGACAGACTCAAATGACCATATAACGTATATAATGTAGGGTAGAACGCAGGCAAATGAGGCAACTTTTCTTCAAACGAATGTTCCAAAATAATCGTAGGCCCATAATCTCCGAAATGGTCATTGAACTGAAACGAATGAACTACACCATCAAAGGGCGCAAAAATGGGTGTTAATGCTTCTACCCAAACATCTGTTCCCAAATGTACACTTCGTGCCTCTTCAGAAGCTTGGAAATGGGGACTTCTTCGGTAAATTACCCGGTTCTCAAAATACCCACCAATGCCTACTTTTTTCCCTGCATTAGACAAAACCGCTTGTACATGTGCATGAAACTCGGCTGTATTCGCTAAATCTACCCCAGACCAATACGAATTTACTGCAGTGAAGTCGAGTGATTCACAGGTTTCCTCGTCTAAAGGGAACGTAAATAAAGGATGTGCAGTCATTTATATTTTTCTTTTCAGTTCAAAATGTTTGCCTAGATATACGCGCCGTACCATTTCATCTTCGGCGAGCTCCTCAGCAGTTCCTTGTTTTAAAATTTTCCCTTCAAATAAGAGATAAGCTCTATCCGTAATCGAAAGCGTCTCGTTTACGTTGTGGTCTGTTATTAATATACCAATATTCCGGTGTTTTAACTTAGCAACAATGCCTTGAATTTCCTCTACAGCGATAGGATCAACACCAGCGAAAGGTTCGTCAAGAAGAATAAATTTAGGGTCAACAGCCAAAGCACGAGCGATTTCTGTACGTCGGCGTTCGCCACCAGACAAAACAATTCCCTTATTTTTACGTACGTGTGTCAATGAAAATTCTTCTAACAAAGACTCCATTTTTTCCTTTCGTTCGGTCTTTGACATCTCTTTTTTGGCAATTTCAAGAACACCAAGAATATTATCCTGCACGGATAAATCTCGAAAAACAGAGGCTTCTTGCGCGAGATAGCCAATACCCAACTGAGCGCGTTTGTACATGGGAAGTGCCGTAATATCTAGATCGTCCAAGAGCACGCGTCCTGAATTGGGTTTTACTAACCCGACAGCCATGTAGAAGGACGTTGTTTTCCCTGCACCATTGGGGCCAAGTAGCCCCACAATTTCACCCTGTCCCACTTGGTAGCTTACATGGTCATTTACTAGGCGCTCACCGTATTTTTTCACCAAATCTTCTGTCCGTAATATCATTTGTACGATTGGATTAGAAAAGTCATCGAGTAGATTATCACACAAAGGTACAAACAAATCATGGCTCAAACAGCAAGACAAATCAAAGGACACAAAAAAGGAAAATTTAAAATGACAAAGGTGTAGAGATATACGTATTTTAGTATTTTTGGCAATGATTCTTTTTTAATCACTCCAAAAAGCACCTAATTCTATGGTCATTTTAGCAGAAAACAACTCCATTGCCTTGCACTTTCTCAATGAATTGCGAGACCAAGAAATTCAGAAAGACGCACTCCGTTTTCGTCAGAATTTGGAGCGATTAGGACAAATTTTTGCCTACGAAATCTCGAAGCAACTCCCCTATCATTCTGTACAAATTGATAGTCCATTAGGTACTAAAAAATCAAGTGAATTAAGTCAGCAACCTGTTTTAGTAGCGATTTTACGCGCAGGATTGCCCTTACACCAAGGAATGCTTCATTTTTTTGACCGTGCTGAAAACGCCTTTATCGGCGCCTATCGCGGAAAACACGATGCCAAAGATAATTTTGAAATCGAGATGGATTACATCACTTCACCGGATATTCAAGGGAAACCCCTCATCATCTGTGACCCTATGCTTGCCACTGGCAAATCTGTAGAAATGGCATATCATGCTTTATTAAGATACGGAATTCCTCAAAAAACATTCATCGTTTCTGCCATTGCAAGCGCACGTGGCTGTCGCTACATTCAAGCCCGAATGCCCGAGTGCCGGCTATGGGTTGGTGATGTTGACGACGAACTAAACAGCAAATCGTATATCGTACCTGGCTTAGGAGATGCCGGTGACCTCGCCTACGGAGATAAAATATAATATTCATTTACCAATATACCCTACCTAAACATAACCAATGAAAGAAAAATCAGATCTTCAACATTTACTTAGTTTGCCCGTCATTATTGCTGCCTTGGGCTATTTTGTAGACATTTATGACCTCCAACTTTTTGGAATCGTTCGGATTCCAAGTCTGGAAAGTTTGGGGCTTTCCAAAGAGGAAGTTGATAGTATCGGCGCTATTATTCTCAATTATCAAATGACTGGATTACTACTAGGTGGTATCCTTTGGGGAGTTTTGGGAGATAAAAGAGGCCGTCTTTCTGTTCTTTTTGGCTCAATCATTACATATTCTTTGGCAAATATTTTATGTGGGCTCATCCCGCAAATCGAGTTTATGTCACAAACAGATGCCTATAAATGGTTGCGTTTTATTGCAGGAATTGGCTTAGCTGGCGAGCTAGGCGCAGGTATCACGCTGGTATCAGAGGCACTGCCGACCCGTCTTCGTGCCATCGGCACTTCTTTGGTTGCTGGTGTTGGATTATTGGGTGCTGTTGTAGGCACATTCACTGTTCGGTTATCTGGCGACTGGACTATTGCCTATTTTATCGGTGGTGGGATGGGATTTCTTCTATTATTCCTACGTGTAGGTGTCTTAGAATCAGGCATGTACAAACAAGTAGCGAAACAAGCAAATGTACAAAAAGGAAATTTCTTTGCCTTTTTTGCTAAAAAAGAGCGCTTCATCCGGTATCTCAAATGCATCGGAATCGGCTTACCAACTTGGTATTGTATCGGAATACTGGCTTACATGAGTAATCAATTTGGGGAAGCGCTTGGTATTCCTGAAAAAGTAGAACCTGGTTTAGCCATTATGTGGGCATATATCGGGATTTCGGCTGGAGACTTGGCAAGTGGGCTCATTAGTCACCAATTGGAATCACGTAAAAAAGCCATTTTGGGAATGATAACTTTTGCGCTCGTCGGTGTAGTAATTTATTTGTTTGCAGGTATAAAGTCAGCGAATATGCTGTATGCAATTTGTTGTTGGTTGGGTTTAGGTACGGGCTATTGGGCGATGTTCGTCACGGTTGGTGCAGAGCAATTTGGTACTAATTTACGTGCAACAGCAGCTACAACCATACCCAATATGGTGCGCGGAGCCGTTGTCCCGATGAGCCAATTGTTTACATATCTAAAACTAGGAGCGCTTGATTTTGCCCCATTAACAGTCATTTTATCAGCTGCTATTGTGGGAATTATCGCCTTTGGAATTGGATTCTATTCTACTTGGACAATCGAGGAAAGCCACGGACGAAATCTTGATTTTATCGAAGAGTAAGAACTTCTACAAATACGATTAAATAAAAAAACTACCCAAATTGGGTAGTTTTTGGCCTTCAATGAAGGCTTCTGCCTAGTTTAGGTATATTCTTCTTATAGATTGTGTCAGTTGAATATGCGTTCTGCTGATGGACGCCACTTGAACTCCATGCTAGCAAAATAAATTGAAACAAAAAGTGCCAAAACTAAATACATACGGATTCCTTCAACAACCCACGAAGTTGTATCTCCGAACCAGCTAGACATTTGCCAAAGCAAAACAAAACCGAATAAAGTATGCATGGCTTGGAAAAATACAGCCCATGGATTTTTATCCATTAATTCTGTGTAAGCGTAAATACCTACAAACAGAAATGCTCCATTCGTAAAAATATCAGAAAGTGTATATTGCCCGATTCGACTGAAAAAGTGAATCATCAAAGCCAAAGTAAAAAAGAACTGCATCCAACTCCAAGTAATTAATTTGATTGAGCTAGCTGGGTTATATTTCACATACTGGTGCGGATTCTCAATTTTAGGAACCGGAAAACGCGCTTCCATGTCGGCAGGTCTCCAACCTGTTGGCTTGAACCAAATAAGCAGTTTGTCTCTCCAAGAACGTGTGTAAATCGCGTCTTTTATCAATAAAAACAAATGTTGAAAATTTATCTTGAATGGATTCCATGTACGAACAGGACGAGTAATTCCGTAAACGGGTGGAATTGCGGGGTCTTCTTCCTTAAAAGTTCCAAAGAGTTTATCCCAAATAATAAAGATTTGGCTGTGGTTTTTATCTAAATATTCGGAGTTAATAGCGTGGTGTACGCGATGATGAGAGGGTGTAACGAGAATTTTTTCAAGAAAGCCCATCCGACCAATGTAGGTGGTATGATACCAAAATTGAGCAAACAAATGAATGGGGGCTACAATAGCGATGACCTTCGAATCTACACCCAAAAGAGCTGCTGGAAGTAAGAAGAATGTAAACAGATTAACAAAAGAAGAGATACTTTGTCGAAGCGCACATGCTAGATTAAACTCCTCGCTGCTGTGATGAACTGCATGTTTGTTCCAAAAGAAATTGATTTGATGACTGAGCCGATGTACCCAGTAACCTGCAAAATCCAACGCGATAAATGCAACAATATACACCCAAATAGTTGACTCAATACGAACAATTGCCGTGTGCGAAACCAACCAATCATACGACATAATAGACACACTTATACCGAGCACATCTTTGATGACGTTGGTGAACCCGGAACTCAGACTTGCAATGGTATCCATCGGCTTGAAAGACTCTTGCTTCCAAAAATAACCATAGACTTTTTCAATCATAACCAACCCGAAAAAAGCAGGCATGGCCATAATCAGAATACTTGCGTAGGTTTCCATCTTCTTTCTTTTTCTGAAGTATAATTGTAAAAATGCCCAACAAAAGTAGAAATGTTTTCTATTTATTAAAATAATTTATAGAAAAAATTGACTATTTTAAAGAAATACTAAGTAACATCATACAAAAAAAGAGTCTTTGTAAGACTCTTTTCCTGTTACCCAATAACCGAATTTTGGGGTTTCCCGCCTAACTTATATGGGTAATCTGTTGTATAATGCAATCCTCGGCTTTCTTTGCGCTGCATGGCACACCGAATAACCAAATCTGCACAGAGAATCAGATTGCGTAATTCACAAAGTTTAACAGATAATTTTGTCTTTTTATAAAATTCCTCCGTCTCTTCTTTCAAAAGTTGAACCCGTCTATAAGCCCGTTCAAGTCGGAAGTCACTTCGTACAATACCGACATAATCAGACATGGTTTTTTGAAGTTCCCGCAGATTGTGTGTCACTAAGACTTCTTCGTTCGACTGTAATGTACCAAACTCATCCCAATCAGGGATATTTTCCTGAAAATGAAGAGATTCTACTTCTTGGAGTGCTTTTTCCGCAATACGATGCCCAAAGACAGCGGCTTCCAACAGAGAATTGGAGGCGAGTCGATTTGCGCCATGCAAGCCCGTCGAGGTACATTCACCACACGCATATAATCGTTGAATACTAGAACGACCAAATTCATCTACCAAAATTCCTCCACACAAATAATGCGCAGCAGGCGTAACTGGAATTTGTTCTTTCGTGATATCAATGCCAACGCTTAAACATTTTTCATAGATTGTCGGAAAGTGTTCGAGGATATGTTCCTTGGACCGATGTGTAATATCTAAGAATACGTGCGGTTCTCCCCATTTTTTCATTTCGGCATCGATGGAACGCGCCACAATATCGCGGGGAGCAAGAGAGCCCCGTTCGTCGTAGTCATACATAAATTCACGCCCTTTTTTATCTCGCAAAACGCCCCCTTCTCCGCGTACCGCTTCTGTAATCAAGAAGCTGGGATATTCATCTGGGTTATATAAAGAAGTAGGGTGAAACTGCATCATTTCCATATCACGCACTTTTCCTTTTGCCCGGTACGTCATGGCGATTCCGTCACCGGTTGCAATGACAGGATTCGTAGTAGAGGAGTAAATATGTCCAGCTCCACCGGTTGCCATGAGTGTAACTTTGGATAAAATAGTTTCGACCTTTTGGGTATGTATATTTAAGGCATATACTCCAAAACAAGTAATATCATTGGTTTCACGCGTGACCTCAACCCCCAAATGGTGCTGAGTGATAAGTTCTACTGCAAAATAATGTGTAAAAAGCGTGATGTTCGGATTTTGATGCACTTGTTCTAAGAGCGCGCGTTCAATTTCTTTTCCAGTTACATCTTTGTAATGAAGAATGCGGTTTTCGGAGTGTCCACCCTCTCGAACGAGATTATACTCACCGTCATCTTGTCGGTCAAACTGTGTACCATAGGCGATGAGTTCCTTGATTCTGTCTGGTCCTTCTGTAACAACAATCTCAACGATTTTACGGTCACAAAGTCCATCACCTGCAATCAATGTATCTTGAATGTGTTTGTCAAAGCTATCGGTTTCGGGGTCAAAAACAGCCGCAATACCCCCTTGTGCGTACTTTGTATTTGTCTCATCGGCTGTTACTTTTGTTAAAATCAGGACATGCCCTTTCTGAGCAGCTTTGAGCGCGAAACTCAATCCGGCGATTCCGGAACCAATGACCAAAAAATCAGTTTTTTGCATAGTGAATTGTGGGTCCAAAATAGAGAAATAAAACGAAAGTTAGTTTTATACACATAGAATAAATAGAAAACGATTCCATCTTGTTTTCATCCATTCTGCCAATTTAATAGCTTCTCTACAAAAGAAGCACAAGTGCCCATGAAGAGATATGGATTATAAAGTTCAGATTGTGGTATTTTTCAAAGATTATATTGATTAAGACCTAGCTATACCGACTTTTTTAAAGATAAGTACCATTTTTTTTTCTAACTTCGTTTCCTATTTTTTGTAAGAATGATTGGTACAAATTTACACTTTCTTTCTTGTTCTGTAGAAGTTTTTTCAAGGAGCATCGTAGGTATTCAATTATATCAAAAAATAGTGTAAAAAAACAAACAACTAACTATTTCATTATCAATAAATAACAAAATAATTACTTTTGTTTGATTGATTTTTTTGGAATATAATGGCAAAGATTTTTGTACATTAGCATACAACATAACCACTATACATTCTTAATCAGCTGTTAGATTTCTAACAAAACAAACCGTTTATGCCGACAACCGCGATAGAGCAACTAGCCAAAGATAAGCTCAAAGAAATTTTTGGGTTCGATAATTTTAGAGGTAATCAAGAAGTTATCATCAAGAGTGTTCTTGATCGTAAAAACACGTTTGTGATTATGCCAACCGGTGCAGGAAAATCATTGTGTTACCAGCTTCCTGCGATTGTTCAAGAGGGAACCGCCGTTGTTATTTCTCCCTTGATTGCTCTCATGAAAAATCAGGTGGATCAAATGACGGCTTTTGGGATTAACGCACAATTTTTAAATTCTACACTTAATAAATCTGAAATCACAAAAGTTAAAAATGACGTATTGAGTGGTACTTGTAAATTACTTTACATCGCACCAGAGTCATTAAACAAAGTAGAAAACCTTGATTTCTTAAAAAAGGCGATGATTTCATTCGTGGCCGTAGATGAAGCACACTGTATTTCTGAGTGGGGACACGATTTCCGTCCTGAATACCGCCGCATCCGGAGTATCATCGAAAGTATCAATCCTGAGCTTCCTATTGTTGCCCTCACAGCCACAGCAACACCCAAAGTACAACAAGACATTCAACGAAATCTGAATATGGACGACTCCGTTGTCTATAAATCGTCTTTCAATCGGAAGAACTTGTACTATGAGATTAGACCGAAAACCAATGCAAAGAAGCAGCTCATTCGATATGTCGCCAATAACAAAGGAAAATCAGGCATTATATACTGTTTGAGCCGAAAAAAAGTAGAAGAAATTGCTGAACTTCTCAATGTAAACGGAATCAAAGCACTCCCCTATCATGCTGGACTTGAAAGTGACCAACGCATGAAAAACCAAGATGCCTTCTTGAATGAGGAATGTAGCGTGATTGTCGCCACAATTGCCTTCGGTATGGGAATTGATAAACCGGATGTACGGTTCGTAATTCACTACGATGCGCCAAAATCATTGGAGGGCTATTACCAAGAAACGGGGCGTGCAGGACGTGACGGACTGGAAGGAAACTGCTTAATGTTCTACAGCTTCGATGATATTCTCAAATTAGAAAAATTCAATAAAGATAAAAACGTTTCTGAGCGAGATAATGCCAAAGCTCTTCTGCTCGAAATGGTCGCCTACTCCAATCTTGGTGTTTGCCGCCGTCGCCAATTACTCAGCTATTTTGGCGAATTCATGGAAAAAGATTGTGGTTTCTGTGACAACTGCCTCAAGCCAACAAAGCGAATCAAAGTTGAAAAACAAGTAACACTTGCATTACAAACTATTTTGCAAACAGGCGAGCGGTTCACTGTCAATCATATCGCAGATGTCCTGACGGCTAATAAATCCAATGCGTACATTGCAAGTTATCAACACGACCAACTCGCTGTCTATGGAAAAGGACTTCAGTATTTCCAAGAGAAAAAAGAAGACGATGACAGCGACGAAGATGACGAAACACCAAAAACACCACAAGCCGACTTAAACATCGACCAAAAAATTACATTGGCAGACAAATGGGTATCTGTCATTCGTCAATTGCTTGTTTTTGGATTTATAGATAAAGATATTGAAAATTATGGAGTAGTTCATCTGTCTGAAAAAGGGAAAAAATACCTAGAAGACCCCTATCCTATTGAGCTCGCTGAAGACCATAACTACGAAAATACAGAAAGTAGCAAAGACGACGAAATACAAAATGCACCGGTCACATCAGGAAGTGGTGCTTACGATGTGGCGTTGATGGAATTACTAAAATCTCTTCGTAAAAAAATTGCGAAAGAAAAGAATGTTCCACCTTATGTTGTCTTCCAAGATCCATCTCTCGAGGAAATGGCGACTACTTACCCGACAACTGCCCAGGATTTGGCACAAATCAATGGCGTTGGTATGGGGAAAGTTCAGAAATTCGGGAAACCATTCCTTGAGTTGATTACCAAGTATGTCGAAGATAACGAAATCGAGACAACGCAGGATTTAGTAGTTAAGACAACCGTTAATAAGTCAAAAACCAAGATTTTTATCATTCAACAAATTGATAGAAAGGTGGATTTAGATGAAATCGCGGAGTCAAAATCCATGACTTTGGAAGAACTGATTCAGGAAATTGAACACATTTGTTACTCTGGTACAAAGCTCAATCTTGGTTACTACATCAACCAAATGATTGATCAAGATAAGCAGGCAGATATTTATGAATATTTTATGCACGCTGACTCTGATAATATCAAACAAGCAATGGAAGAATTTGCCGATTATGAAGATGACATAACCGAAGAAGAAATCCGTTTGATGCGCATTAAATTCTTATCTGAGTTTGCCAATTGATGCAACTGTTTTTTTTATACTAAAAACGCCCTCTTACTTCAAGAGGGCGTTTTTAGTATAACATATTTTTCAGTTCATTCCATACCTGAGTTGGGTGAATTTGATACAAACAAGCAAAATCACCACGATGACAGCGCGTCTTTCCATATGTGGAACAAGGCCGACAAGTAAGCGAATTATCTTGTATGATTCTATTCTCAGCCGATGAAAAAGGAGCATATCCTAAACTCGGGTGCGTGGCACCCCAAATACTTAGTGTGGGCACTTGCATCATGTTCGCCAAATGTAAATTGGAAGAATCCAAGCAAACCAACACGTCAAACTGCTTAAAATACGCAAACTGTACCTCAAAAGAATGCGATGCCAACGAATGAACACGTGAAGAACGAGGCAATACATCTTGCCAAAGTGCCTCTTCTGTTCTACCTCCCACCAAAAAAAGAGTTACTTCAGGAGCAGACTCAAGTATTTTCTCCATCAATTCTCCAAAAAAATGAATGGGCCAATTTTTCCCTTTATGTTGAGAGAAAGGCGCAATCGCTACCCATTTTTCGCCCCTATTTTTTCTTGGAATTTGTTGTTCTATACTTTCAGAAGGATGGATGAAAACTTTATTCGTATCCAAAGATACCGCAGACAACCATCCTGCCCTCCGCCATGTGTCTGCATAGCGTTCAATCAGAGGAAGAAAGTTTTTTTTTGTCTTCCAAAAACGACGTGTCACGCCTATTTTTGCCCATTTCTCTTTCCGAATCACAGCCGTAGGAATACCATAAAACCCGGCATACCAACGACAAATCGTAGAACGAATGGATTGGTGTTGGTCAATCACAAGAGAGGGACGAAGAGATAAAACAAAAGCGGCTAGTCGTAGTGTTCCCCAAAAACCTTTGTACGTATCTCTCAAAGAAACCCCTTTGAAATGCAGTCGAGAATGCCCTGTAAAGAAAGAGGAAAACTCAGGCTTACTAACTACAACTATCTCTAAATCAGTATTTTCTGACAAAACTTGCCAAAGACTAGGCAGGAGTAGAATGACATCTCCCATAGCAGAGAAACGGAGAACGACAGCTGTTTTCATCGAATCATTCATTAATCTCATTTAGTAGGAGCTATAAGTGACGAATCGTTGTACATTTTCATCTGTTTGTACAACTTCATGTATTTTTTACCTTTTTGTAAATCATTCGTCAGTTCATCGTAACTTATGGCTAGGTCTTTTTCCTGTTCAAGCAAAATCGCGTGTTTTGCTTGAAGCACTTCACGCGGTGTAGTTACATTTGGCGCTGCTATCAACTCGTTAAAATGATAGATTTTAAGTTGGAGAATCGACATTCGATCTAATAGCCACGCAGGTGTCTCCGAGTTAAAGGTCGCATTAGGCTGACGGATAACAGAATGAAATTGATTGAATAAATACACATCTATTTCTTCAACCGTATCGGTTCTTTGTTGATTCAGACGGTCAATTTCTCTTTTTGTTTGTATAAATTCTTGCACTGGAAGTTCAGGAACTCGAATTCTATCTTCTAAATGCCATTGTAAACAATCAATCCAATTTTTCGACAATAACAATTGACTAAATTTATTCATTTCAGAAGAAGTAGAAAGAATTTCTTTCGGAGATTCCGCTGAGTGATAGAGAGAAATTGTCTGTTTAAACAACTGATAAATTTCGTGTGCTTGCATGGGTCATGTAGGAAAAGAAACGTGAAAGTACAAAAATAGCTTCGATTCAAGAATCGAAGCTATCATAGAATAATTAGTAACATCAATAAGTAATAGAATACTTAGGCAGCGATAGGTGTTTCCCCTTCCCATTTGGAAACAATAGCAGCTGCAACGGCATTTCCAGCGACAGAAGTTGCAGAACGTCCCATATCCAAAAGCCAATCTACGGCAAATAGTAAGATGAGCCCTTCAGCAGGTAAATTAAACATAGACATCGTTCCTGCGATTACAACTAATGAAGCTCTCGGCACACCAGCAATTCCTTTACTTGTAATCAAAAGAGTGAGCATCATTGTTAACTGTTGCGCGATACTAAGCTCTACACCATACGCTTGTGCGATAAATCCTGTAGCGAAAGTCATGTACATCATAGAACCATCTAAATTAAATGAGTAACCTAGTGGTAAGACAAAACTGACGATTTTTTCAGATACACCATACTTCTTAAGTTGCTCAATTTGCAAAGGCATAGACGCCTCGGAACTTGCCGTACTGAACGATAAAAATAATGCATCTTTGACATAAGAGAGTAATTTCCAATAGGGAACTTTAGCGACCAAACAGATGGCAGGTAAAATCACGAGTATAAAGAAAGCTAAGGTAGCAAAGAAGCAGATAACGAGATAAAAATAGCCACCTAAGATGCCCAAACCCTGTGCTGCAATAACAGCAGCAACTGCTCCAAACACACCATAAGGAGCAAAACCCATGACATATTCTACGATTTTGAACATTACCTCAGACACAGCGTCTAGCGCACGAATCAATATTTTTCCATGCTCTCCAATAGCTGCCGTTCCGATTCCAAAGAAGAGCGAGAAAACAACAATCTGCAAGATTTCATTGGTTGCCAATGCTTCGAAGAAACTTTGTGGGAATAGGTGTGTGATGAAGTTTTCAAGTGTCATCTTTTTGACCTCAATACCTGTGTCGGCACCCGACTCTGGAAGCGGTATTTGCATCATTTTTCCGGGTTTCATGATATTCACTGCTACTAAACCTGTTACCAACGAAACGACAGTAGCAAAGTAAAAATAGCCCAAAGTTTTGACACCAATTCGGCCAACTTGCTTGAAGTCTCCTAGTTTAGCAATGCCAACAGTTAAAATAGAAAAGATAAGTGGGCCAACAATCATCTTAATCATGCGCAAGAAAATCTTACTGAGTAAATTAAGGTACGTACTCCAAGAAGCTAGCGTTTCAGGGTCATTTACCAAAAATTGGTTCATTCCATAGCCAACGGCTATCCCGAGTGCCATCCCGATAAAGATTTTCCAAGTAATGTTCAGTTTCATAATTCAATTAGACTTTGGGTATTTTGTTTTGTGTAAGGAAGTTGATTTCTGTGTATTTATTTCTTTCATTCTCTTTGGTCTGAGTAAAAGAAAAAATCCTTTATGTTGCAATATAATGTAAAAATATGAGGGGAAGGTAGGGCCTTGGCGGGTTTTCGTTAGAAAACTGGACTAAAGTGAAGGAATTGTCGATAAGTGCGGAAGCCGTCCTTTCTTAGTCAAACCCATTTCACCAAACTTTTTTGCTTAAAAATATGTAGTAAAGAGCGTACTTACCAATAAGTACACAAAACCACACAACAATAAAAAAATGAGTATCATAAGTGATTTATCTTGGCGTTATGCCGCAAAAAAAATGAATGGAACGGCTGTTCCTGCTGAGACCGTACAGTATATCCTAGATGCGATTCAGCTTTCTCCTTCGTCTTCTGGTTTACAACCGTACGAGGTTTTGGTCATTACAAATGCAGAATTGAAGCAAAAAATTCAGCCAATTGCCTACGGCCAAACACAGATAGTAGATGCCTCGCATGTACTTGTTTTCGCCGCTTGGGATAATTATACAGAAGAGCGCGTGAATGAGTTTTTTGAAAGAGCCAACGCAGAGCGTGGTTTGCCTAGTTCAGCGACAGACGCTTACAGAACCAATCTTTGGGCAGGTTTGCAAGCCAATACAGCAGAAGCGAACTTCCAACATGCAGCCAAACAAGCATACATTGCTTTGGGTATTGCTATGCTGGCTGCAGCAGAACAAAAAGTGGATGCAACGCCAATGGAAGGTTTTAAACCTAGTGAACTAGACGAATTGCTCGGTTTGTCTGCAAAAGGATTACGCAGTGCTGCCATTCTTACATTAGGTTACAGAGATGAAGCCAACGATTGGTTGGTAAACCTCAAAAAAGTACGTACACCAGCAGAAAGACTATTCACAACGATAGACTAATCAAAGTCGTATTAAACAAAAAAAGCTCTTCTAAAAAGAAGAGCTTTTTTTGTTTAAAGTACGATTACAATGTAGTCATCAATTTCTGATTTAATGCTACGTAGTCCTCGTTACCTGCCTCTTTTGCTAAGTTCATTGACTGCGTTGACGCAGCTTTTGCACCTGCTTTGTCTCCCGCTTTTGCCAAAATACGTGCTTGAAGATATACTACCCAATACGCTTTAGGCTGTGCTTCTACTGCTTTTGCAACCCATTCTTTCGCTTTGTTGATATCTTTGCCTGCTTCAAAATAATACGAAGCTGCTTGGAAATAGGGGCGACTATCTACATTCATGGCTGTGTTAATTTGTGCCATGATTTTTGTATCAATGTCTGCAACAACTGGAATGCTCACTCCTGTTTTCTCCCACATAATTTCAATAGATGCTTTATTCGACACCACATCCGCGATTTGAATCGTGAATGACTCAACTGACTGTGCTAACGCTTTGGTTTTTACCTTAAAACGTGCCACATCGTCTGACGTCGCGTATCCTGAAGAACCCCAATTTTGTGTTCCTTTGTTCAAGATGATTTCCCACTCATTTTTCTCTGGAATAGAATACAAGGCATAACTTCCTGCTTTTACAGCCACACCACCAATTTCTACATCTTCACCAAAAGTAACCTTTGTTGCGTTGTTTGCGCCTGTTCTCCATACTTTTCCAAAAGGAACTAAATCACCAAAAATAACTCTACCCTTCATAGCAGGACGTGAGTAGTTTACTTCAATAGACGAAAGTGCGAAGTCTTGCTTAATTGTTTGCGTTGGACTAGGTGCAGGCATCTTGACTCCCTGAGCCATCGAAACAGTAGAAGACGCCAATAACAAGGCGGCAATAATTACTTTTTTCATTTTTGTTTGGGTTAATTTATATGTTATAACATCTAATTAAGACACAAAGCTACCCATTTTTTTGCAAAACCAAGCAGTCGTACGCAAGCCTAACACGACAAAAACGTGCCGCTATAAACCTGATATGAGTAGAAAAAATAAATACAATGGCATCCATTTTGTCCCATTCAAGATATAATTCCCCTTCTGTCTCTACCTTTTACCAGTATCCAATACTTAACGAGATTACTATCTCCTCCAAATAAAGTCTGTTTGTGAACTAATCTTTAAACCAATAACTTTGCAACAAAAAGATGATGCCCACGAAATATGCAAAATGGAAAGTTCTCCTGTTTTCATTTTTTCCTTTGGGGGTTTGGGCGCAATCCACTGCACCTACCAACGACGTAAAACTATCTCCACTTCCCTACTATAATTTTGGAAAAGGTGTAGGACTTACTTCACCAGATAGTCTTTTTCAATTCAATATTCGTTTCAGAATGCAAAACCGGGCAAGTTTTGTTCAGAATACAACAGGAGAAAATGCTGTCGATGCCCAAATCCGACGTTTGCGCCTTCGTTTTGATGGATTCGTCGGAAACCCTCAGTTCTTATATGTCATTCAACTTTCTTTTGCCCCCGGAGATGTCGGAACGATTGAGGAAGGCGGTAACCTAAACGTCATTCGCGATGCAGCTTTTATCTATCGCCCCAACGACCAATGGAATATCGTTTTCGGACAAACGAAAATCCCAGGGAATCGCCAACGAATTAATTCAAGTGGAGCACTTCAGTTGTCTGACCGAACCATCAATAATGCGCGTTTCAATATTGACCGTGACTTTGGGATTCAAGTTTATTACCAACAAGAACAACTCGATGTATTTTCATACGCACTAAAAACAGCCATCACGACAGGCGAAGGGAGAAATTATACGGATAGCCCCGATGATGGACTTGCCTACACAGGTAAAATAGAGGTATTTCCACTTGGTGCATTCACAGCAAACGGTACTTTTTTTGAAGGAGATTTGGTATACGAGACAAACCCGAAATTACTTGTATCAGCAGCGTATCATTACAATCACAAAGCAAGAAAATCACAAGGTGTTTTGGGGGAATTACTCGCTGAACGCCGAAATATTCAATCATTCTTGGCAGATATGATGTTCAAATACAAAGGTTTTGCTTGGCAAGCAGCATACATGAACAGACAAGCAGGACGCCAGTCTGCATGGATTCCAACAACAAATGGCAAATCTAGTTTTGTCTATACTGGTCAAGGGTTTGACTTACAACCTAGTTATCATTTTCCTTCCAATTACGAACTTATTGCCCGGTACAGTTACTTAGTACCGACCGAAGAAATTCGTGCAGCCACACCTAAACAACAACAATGGACACTTGGGCTTACTAAATATTATTGGGAACATGCTTTCAAAATTCAATCTGAAATCAATTTCGACCAATATCAATTCCTCAATGCAGCACAGAAAACGGCTTGGTACGTTCGCTTTCAAATTGAAATGGGTATTTAAAATTCAATTCATCAGCACAACTTGAAATTAAAAAAGTCTGATTCAAGAAACATACACATCGTACGTTTCTCGAACCAGACTTTCGTTTTCATAGGGTGAGCTTATCTACCCCATTTTTCTGGATTTCTCCTCCATTTCTTCAACGAATCGACGGTCGTCGCAGGAATATAATTTTGTTTGACGGCTTCGTCAATCAAGTATTTGTATTCGCTCAATGTCACCAATGGCACACCTGCATTCTCAAAGTTAGTGTCCGCAATTTGAAATCCGTAGGTAAAAATGGCGACCATCCCGACTACTTCTACGCCCGCAGCTCGAAGTGCCTCCACGCTTTTAAGCGAACTACCACCCGTTGAAATCAAATCTTCGATGACTACCACTTTTTGACCGGGAGCAATTCTTCCTTCAATCTGATTTCCCATACCATGCTCTTTGGGTTTCGGACGTACGTACGCAAATGGTAATTGAAGCGCATCTGCTACCAGAGCACCTTGCGGAATACCTGCTGTGGCAACACCAGCTACAGCTGTCGCTTCTGGAAACTGTTTTTGAATCACTTTTGCCAATGCTTTTTTAATAAATGTACGGGCAGCAGGGTCTGATAACGTAATCCGATTGTCACAATAAATAGGAGATAACCAGCCGGAACTCCATTGAAATGGCTTTTCAGGACTTAACTTAACCGCCTGTGTTTCAAGTAAATACGTAGCAATTTTGCGAGCAGTAGTCATAAATTGTAAAAAGGAAGCCTTTTGAGCTTCCTATCCTTGTTTTTTGATTAAAATTTTATCAATTCTATTTTTATCCATATCGACGATTTCAAAATCGTAGCCTTCCCACGTAAATTTATCACCGGTATCTGGAATTTCTTTTAAGATTTCGAGGGCAAACCCACCCATCGTATCAAACCCACTGTAATCTTTTCGATTCTGAATTTCTATTTCAAACTCTTGTAAGAAATCATCAAAAGGAAGTGCGGCGTCAATCAAGAAACTGCCATCTTCCCGAGGAGTTATCTCAAATTCAAACTCATTATTTTCTGAGATATCACCAACGAGTGCATCCAAAATATCGTTCATCGTCACGACACCCTGCACATTTCCATATTCATCTACTATAATTCCGAAGTGAATTTTTTCACGTTGGAATTTTTCAAGCACTTGGTATGCGTGGTTATTTTCAGGAATATAAAGCGCTTCTCTTGCCAGACTTTCAAGACTTGCGAGGGCGTTGTCTAGCCCAAGATCTAAAACATCTTTTATATAGAGTAACCCGACCATATTGTTGATACCATCACGACAAACTGGATAAATCGAATGTCTTTTATCCATGACTTTCGCTCTATTTTCTTCCAATTCATCATCCATATCTAAGAAAGTGACTTCATTGCTACTCGTCATCAAAGATGTGATACGCCGGTCACCGAGATGAAATACGTTTTGCACAATTTCATGCTCAATTTCTTCAATTGTCCCACCTGTTGCGCCTTCCTGAATAAGAGATTTAATTTCTTCTTCCGTCACGGAACTATCATTTTCCTTGATTCCCATCACTTTCACAAGCGTGTCGCTTGAAATACTCAAGAGCCAAATAAAAGGAGAAGTAATACTAGAAAGCATGTTCATCGGCTTTGCTACGAGTTGGGCAATTTTTTCAGGCATCGCCATTCCGATACGTTTTGGGACTAACTCCCCGAAAACCAACGAAAGATACGTAACAATGATAGTGATGATACTGACAGAAATCGTCTTGGCGTAAGGTTGAAGTGAAGGAATTTGCTCAATGAGCGGCTGCACGTAGCCATTAAATTGTTCGCCGGAGAAAATACCTGTTAAGATGGCGATGAGCGTAATACCGATTTGGACTGTAGAGAGAAAGCGATTGGGTGAGTTAGATAGCTGGAGCGCGGCATTTGCCCGTTTATCTCCATTTTTGGCGGCAATTTCTAGCTTCGTCCTTCGGGATGAAACGAGTGCGATTTCAGACATCGAAAAAACCCCGTTCAAAATAATTAATAAGAATATTATGACAATGTCCATTCAGATTTTTGGCTAATTTAACGATTAGCACACATGATTTAATTTGCAAAATAAACCATTTTACAAATTGAAATCCTATTTTAAAGAGATAATTTTTTTAAGATGTATTTCCTCCTCTTTTTTTCCCGAACTTTGTAGCCATTCATTTATCCTTATTCTACATGAATTTGTTTATACACGACATTCTATTTCATATTCAATTGACGGATGAATCCACTGCATCCACTTCTCCACATTCTTTCACTACCAAATTTTCCGATGTACAAGCATGGAGAGGCGAAGTGTTCTTGAAAGATATTTCTCCCGATGCCTTCAGTCAATTATTGATTCAGTTTTTTAAGAAGGAACAGCCCATCCACTTCACGAAACTCACATTAATGATTCAGAAAAAGGAAGATAAAAAGGCAATTAAAAAGGGATTAAAGCACTATTTTTCCGTTATTGATGCAGCAGGAGGTGTCGTATTTAAAGAAACGAATGTTCTGGTAATCCATCGGTTAGGTAAGTGGGATTTACCCAAAGGCAAACGAGATAAAGGAGAAAAAATGAAAGAGGCTGCCGTCCGAGAAGTACAAGAAGAATGCGGTGTATTTGCTGCACTTCAAAGCAAAATTACAACCACTTGGCACACCTATACCTACAAAGGGAAACCGACATTGAAAAAGACAAAATGGTATGCCATGCAAGCGATTGATGACAAAAGAATGACTCCACAATTAGACGAAAATATAGAAAAAGTTGAATGGGTACCCTCTCAAGAAATACATTCGTTATTTCACGATACCTATCGTTCTATTCAATTTGTTTGGCAAGAAACACAACAAATAGCCAATCAAGGAATTATTTCCGGTGGAAAAGGCAAATAAGGAGAAATATCTGCGCCGTATTTATGTAATTCGCGCACAATCGTAGAGCTAATCGGCGCATACTCCGGTGAGGTAATCAGAAAAACAGTTTCGAGACCAGAGGCTAACTTTCTGTTTACCTGCGAAATCGTATTTTCATATTCAAAATCGGTTGTATTTCGTAATCCTCTCAAGATAAACTGCGCCCCTTGTTCTGTAGCAACTTTTGCCGTCAGATTATCGTAATACACAATCCGGACACGTGCTTCATCTTGAAAAGTAACACGAATGGATTTTTCAATAAAATCAAGGTCAAAATATCTTTTCTTAGCTGAATTTGTTCCAATGCCAATGACGATTTCGTCGAATAATTTCAAGCCACGTTGCACAATATCGGCGTGTCCGTTGGTGAATGGATCAAAAGACCCAGGAAAAAAAGCGACCCGTTTTGCCATTGTTTTATCTGGTTAATAAGAGAAACAAAGATACTAAATCCGTTCAAAACAACATCTATTTCCTGATTCTCTGATACGCTTCTTCCCGTTTTGCGAGACGAGAAAGTTTCGGCATATTTGTAATTTCAATCCAACCCTTTGAACCAAAAATGACGAAAACCTCTGATTATCTATGGGGAATTGACCTCGGTGGCACCAAAATTGAATGTGTCGTTGTTCGCGCTGACAACCAAGAAGTTATACATAAACAACGATTACCCACAGAAGCCCATCTTGGCTACTCGCATATATTGAATCAAATTAAAAAGTTACTTTCAGAAGTCGCCCACGCACTTCAATCTACGCCAAATGCAGTCGGATTTAGTACTCCGGGAACTTTGGACCCGCGTACACAAACCATGAAAAACTGCAACACGACCGCAATGAACGGACAGCCTATGCACCGAGATTTGGAAGAACTTCTGGGCGTTCCGATTGCCTTAGCCAATGATGCCAACTGCTTTGTTTTGGCTGAAACTCACCAAGGTGCCGTTGCTACCTATGCACCAGATGCACAGGTTGTCTTTGGCGTAATTCTTGGCACGGGTGTTGGTGGCGGTGTTGTTGTCAATGGGCAATTGATTCACAGAAAACACGG
>JBKBRQ010000219.1:0-4339 GCA_046292055.1 Spirosomataceae bacterium
TGAGTGTTTCGTGGCTTCCCTGTTCTTTTATTTGTCCATCATCAAGAACAAGAATTATATCCGCTTTTTGCACAGTCGCCAATCGGTGTGCGATGACCAACGTTGTTTTATCTTTAAAAAAATCGTGCAAACTTGTTTGAACCAACCATTCAGACTGTGCATCAAGCGATGACGTGGCTTCGTCCAAAATAAAAAAAGCGGCTTTATGCGCGATGGCTCGTGCCAAGGCAATCCGCTGCCGTTGTCCACCAGATAAACGTCCTCCTCTGTTGCCCACTTTCGTCTGATACCCTTGTGGTTGTTGTTCGATAAAACCTCTGGCATCCGCCATTTGTGCTGCTTTTTTGACCTCCTCTTCTGAAATATCCTTGCCCAATGTGATATTCTTGTAAATCGTATCGTCGAACAAAAAGGGGTCTTGTTGTACCAAACCAAACAACGCACGATAAGCGGATAAATCGAAGGAATGAATAGAGGTACTATCCAAACTAATTTTTCCAGTATCTGGTATATGAAATCGGAGCAACAAATCCACAAGTGTTGACTTACCTCCTCCAGAAGGTCCTACAAGCGCAATGGTTTTTCCTTTGGGAAGCGAAAATGTACAATTTTTCAAGATGGGATTTCCCGATGTATAAGAAAAAGTAACGGAATCAAAGCTAATTTCAGAAGCAAAAGAAACCGTTTTTTCCATAGAAATCTGTGGGGAGGCTTCGGTTATTTGTGCCAAAAAAGTCTGAAGCCGTTGTGCAGAAACCACGCCTTTTTGTGCTGTAGAAAGTGCTTGCGTAATATCTTTTGCAGGACGAATAATTTGGGAAAAAATAGCGATAAATGCTAAAAAAGAAGAGGCCGACAAGTCCGATTGGTTAGCAAATATTTGTGTACCACCTATATATAAAATACTTGCTACCAAGGAAATACCAATCCACTCAGACAAAGGATTCGCCAATAAATTACGGCGGGCATATTGACGAGCAAGCTGAATTTGTGCATTATTTTCCTCTGTAAATCGGGTACGGAGAAACGCCTGTGCGGAGAAACCTTTTAAGATGCGAATGCCCGCAAAACTTTCTTCTACGATACCCAGCAACTTAGCAAGAAGTTGCTGATTTTGGTGTGCATTTTCGCGTAATTTCTTTAAGATAAAACCTAAAAATCCTCCAACGAGCGGAATTAGCAGCAAGCTACCGAGTGTCCAAGTTGGAGAGAGATACACAAGCGCCATAAAATAGCCGATAAACAAAGAACCTTCTTTGATACAAGCTGACAAGAGTGCGCTAAAAACATGCTCGATTTCAGATATATCTGACGAAAAGAGTGTCAGCGTCGTTGATTTAGGTGTTTCAGAAAAATACGAAAGCGGTAATTGCAATGTTTTATCTAAGAACTTTTGTCTGAGGAGTGCCCCAAAAGTGAGCTTGTACTTCTCTAATTCATACAGCGCAAAATAGCGAAAAAGAGCGGTGCAGAAAGCAGAAAAAACCAAGAAACCGCAAACCAACTGCAGTGCGCCAGTAGCTCCCTTTTCCTGTACAAACAACTGTATATCAGACACAAGACTTACCTTTGATGCAAACGGAAGAGAGAATACTTGCGCGGTATTTGAGAGAAATAAGGTATCGAGCAGAGGCTTGAGTAAAGCCAAGTTCAAGACACCAAAACACGTTGAAAAGAGCGAGAATAACGCAAATGTAAACAGAAAACGTGTTCGATTTTCAGCGAGTCGAAAGAAGAATACATACGTTTTCATTAGGAAGAATAGTTAATTTACTTGATTTCAAGGGTACAAAAGTCGAAAAGAAACAAGAGAGTGCCAACATTTTGATATTTTTGGTTAAAAGTATCTTTGGTTCAGGTATTTTCCTATCTAGCGAGGTGAGCATCATGGGGACGAATAAATTATAAGGGGTTATCTCCAGAGCCAACGTGTAGAAAAGAAGAATCTTTCAACTTAAAACGTATTCTATTAAAAAGCAACTGTTGTAAGCCAGAACGAGAAAAAGCGATTTCACTAGTCTACGTGTGTACTCACAGGTGCAGTTTCCCAATTGAATGCATTGTTTACACGCAAAAGTGTATATATCCAAGCAGAAGTCTATGGAAATGATACTTTTATGGTTTCCTCCTACCTTCTTCTCTGTTTTCATAGTGCATTTTTCCTCCACTGTCGAAAAGAGATTCGCATTTACGGAAAATTTAATACGATTGCTTACATTTGTCGAGTAAACCCAACTCATTTTCAACTATGACAAAACGCCTCTGGCTAGGTGCTGCCCTTTGGGCACTCGTCTGTCCTTCTTTCGCACAACACGTGCAACTTCCCCTCGATGATCTTTCATTTTTCGAATCCAATCCAGCCAAAAACTGGCAAATCGTTGGAGATGTGCGTGCTAACTACACTGAAAAAAACCAATTAACCACTCTCCCAGGCAAAGGTATGCTGGCTTGTATTCATCCACTCGGAACGTATGGCTCTGAATTTGAGCTCTTTTCCAAAATGCAACATGGTGATCTTGATATTTCCTTTGATTTCCTCATGGCGCAGGGAGCAAATTCGGGTATTTATCTCCAAGGACGATACGAAATCCAATTAATGGACAGCTGGGAAAAAAAAGCACCCAAATACAATGACCTTGGCGGTATTTACGAGCGCTGGAACGACCAAATGCCCGACGGACAGAAAGGCTATGAAGGCTCTGCTCCGAGAGTCAATGTAGCGAAAGCTCCTGGAATCTGGCAACATATCGATATTTCTTTCCAAGCACCACGTTTTGATGCTAACGGCAAAAAAATTCAATCCGCAAAAATCTTATCTATTACCCTTAATGGCATTCGTATTCATGAAAATGTCGTACTTTCTGGGGTTACACGTGGCGCCATCGATGCAAAAGAAGCCACACTTGGCCCATTGCGTTTCCAAGGAGACCATGGTTCACTTGCCCTAAAAAACATTCAATTTCATTCGTTCGATAAACAAGCAGGAGCTGTTTCTAATTTATCCTACAAGACCTATTATGGCAGTTACCCCCACGATGAAGATTTGTCTAAATTAACACCTCAAAAAACGGGAAAATTAGACGCAATAACTTGGGAAGTAACCGACCAAACCAATGACTACGCCTTTGTCATCGAAGGAAATTATTTTGCACCTACTGCCGGCGAATACACATTTAAAGTTCTTGGAACTGGAAATACAACACTCCATATCGACGGAAAAGAGCTTTTAGATAATAAATGGACGACTAGCCAAGCCACACGAACTACCCGTGTTCAACTCCCTCAAGGGATGCATTCGCTTCGTTTATTTAATAATAAGCGAGACGGTTGGTTGCGACCATCGTTGGCACTTTGGTCGGCAGGTCCCGGTTTCCGCGAGACGGCTCACCACGGCGTAAGTGCCCTGATTGCCGCGACTCCTTCTGATCCTATCTTGGTAGAAGCAATAGCACCAACACATCTTCGTAGTTTTATGGATTTACCATCTAACAAACGGGTGGTTCATGCGATTTCTGTGGGCGACCCAAGTCTCATTCATTACACGTATGACCTAGATAATGGTTCGCTCTTCCAAGTTTGGCGCGGTGAATTTCTCGATACCACCCCGATGTGGAATGACCGAGGCGACGGTTCCTCAAAACCACTGGGTGCACTCGTTTATTTACCCAACGAGCTCACCGTCGCAAAACCAGGGACATCCAGACAAGATACAACGGGCACAAGTTTTCGTCCGCTTGGCTATCAATTGGACGCACAGGATAGACCGACTTTTCACTACCAAATACACGGACAACGTATCACAGATAACATTCTGCCCAAAGAAGGCAAAGGGTTTGAACGGACAATTACCGCCTCCGGAAATGGTCTATTGGCACAACTAGCCAAAGGAAAGCGTATTGAAGCTATCAGCCCCATGTCTTTCCTCGTCGATAATTCGTACTATATCGAAGTTCCTCGTTCAGCCTCTCCGCAACTCAGCCAAGTCGGAGAAATGCAAGAACTGACGGTCATGGTATCGTCTACACCGTTCACTTATTCTATCTTATTTTAATGTTTAGACCCTTTCATGATGAAAAAATACCTATTTTCTATATGTCTTGTTGGGCATTTGCTATTTACCAACGAGGCACGGGCACAAGAATCACCCAAAGAAGAAGACTTTTATAAAATCGTGACGCTACCCGTCCCTGAAGGCATTTTATTAGAGGTTGGAGGTGTGACATCCCTTCCGAATGGTTCCATTGCTCTTGCTACCCGACGCGGGGATGTTTGGGTAGTAGAAAACCCAACAAGTCGCCAACCGTATTTCCGTAAATTTGCTTCTGGTTTGCACGAAGTC
>JBKBRQ010000220.1:0-4334 GCA_046292055.1 Spirosomataceae bacterium
TCGTAAACATTTCTGTCATTTGTTCTAGGTAATCTTTCACCATTTTTTCGTCGTTGTCATCATACGAGATGGAAACCTTCAGCTGCGGGATTCCGAATGGGTCTTTTAAGGATGAATCTAAACTAACGTAATTTGTTTCTTTGGGGATAGTCTCCCCCATCATGTGCGAACCTACTTGCCAATTTCCGTACGATGGATTCAAAAGTTGTTCTTTTAAGGAAGCTCCCACCCCATCTTGGTTTGTATGCACCATCCGAGAAGCACCAAAACCCGCAGCATAGCCTCTCAGAAAATCTGTTTCTTGCTTATGTACATTTCTAAACCGAGGAATATAGCCACTATTTGGGCGACGACCTTCTGTTTTTTGGTCTAAAAATCCTTCAAATTCACCTGAAACTCGTGCTCGGTAATTATGGAAAGCGACAAATTTTCCTAAATATCCACTGTCATTTCCTAACCCATTTGGAAAACGGGAAGAAATGGAATTGAGAAGAATTAAGTTGGTATTCAAAGCCGCTGCATTCACAAAAATAATCTTGGCGTAGTACTCCGTCATTTCTTTGGTATGCGTATCTACGACACGTACACCGGTTGCTTTTTGCTTTTTTTCATCAAAAATTAGGGAATGTACCACCGAATCTGGGCGCAAAGTCATTTTTCCGGTTTTGGCAGCCCACGGAATCGTCGAAGCATTTGAGCTAAAATAGCCTCCGTACGGACAACCGCGCTCGCAAATAGTTCGGTGTTGGCATTGTGCCCGCCCTTGGTCGTAGTGTATCTGCTGGGGTGTCGTAAGATGTGCAGCTCGCCCAATAATTACGTGCCGATTTTGATAATTTTTGGCAACTTTTTCAGAGAAATATTTTTCAACACACGACAATTCATGTGGCGCTAAAAACTCACCATCCGGTAAAATATCCAAGCCATCTTTGTTTCCAGAAATACCTGCAAATTTTTCTACATAGCTGTACCAGGGCGCCAAATCATCGTAAGAAATCGGCCATTCTACTGCAAAACCATCGCGGGCGGGCCCTTCGAAATCATATTTACTCCAACGCTGTGTCTGCCTTGCCCACATCAACGACTTTCCGCCAACTTGGTAGCCACGAATCCAGTCGAAAGGCTTTTCTTGTACGTACGGATGTTCTTTGTCTTTTACAAAAAAATGGGTCGTTCCTTCATAAAAAGCGTAGCATTTCGAAATCACAGGATTGTCTTTTTTCATCTCCGGCGACAACTTTCCTCTGTGCGGAAACTCCCAAGGCATTGTATTTGTCGTCGGGTAGTCTGTAATGTGTTTTACATCACGTCCACGTTCCAAGACGAGTGTTCTTAACCCCTTTTCTGTCAACTCTTTCGCTGCCCAACCTCCGCTAATTCCTGAGCCAATCACGATGGCATCAAAGGTTCTTTTTTTGATGGAATCTATTGATAAATAAGTCATTATGTATAGAATAAAGATAGGTTAATTTTGATTAATCGGTACACACCCCAAATAACGTGCTGGTGCAAACTCAAATTTGGTGTGTTCGGTCATGACATATTCTGAACTCATATACCCTTGAATAATCAAGCTTTTCATGAGTCGAAAACCCGTCCGTATTTCTTTTTCTTCTTGTTGTTCAATGGCCTCCAAGACCAATTCTCGTTGGCGAACAGACAATTGCCCTACTTCTTTGCCAAACATCAAGAGAGCTACTTCCGTAAAGCGACCTAAAAATACTTTGGCTGTCGCTTGATCGGTGGTTTCGTAGCAATCTTGTAACATCGTTTCTACAAATAAATGTACCCCTAGCTCCTTCGCACCCGGTGTGTTCGTCTTCGGAATAAAGGTATCTACTACCATTTCCAAAGTATTTGTTTCTGTGAGAGATAAAAATGTAGGTGACTGCGGGAGGCGCTCCGGCGACCAAGATGTGGCCCAAGCAGGCAAGCTCACCAAAGCCCCTGCCGTAACAGTTAGGCGCTGTATCAGCTGACGACGATTCATACGGTTGAATAAATTAGGTACGGTTGTTTCAAAATCCAAATATAGCAAAAATGGTATTTTTTCCTTTTTTAATTGGATAAATTGGCCTCATTTAGATACATATCGCCTCTTTTGTTATTTTCATAAGATAAATCACAACTTTCACCCACCGAAAAATTCGGTACATTTGTGAAATTTAATTCAGATTAATAGCAAAAAAGCATGAAGTCAATCACGGTATATTGTGGGGCAAATAAGGGTTTTCATTCCGCTTACGAAGAAGCCGCCAAAGAATTAGGTACGTACTTAGCTGAAAATGGCTATACGATGATTTTTGGAGGTGGAAGTGTCGGATTGATGGGCGTAACTGCCACAGCTGCACTTGCGGCAGGCGGCAAAGTCATTGGCGTTATCCCCCATTTCTTAGATGCGATGGAAGTGGGTCATAAAGAATTGACAGAAATGCATTTGGTGGATACAATGCACACCCGCAAAGCAAAAATGGAGGAATTGTCTGATGCCTTTATTACCATGCCCGGAGGATACGGAAGTATGGACGAAATTTTCGAAATATTAACTTGGGCACAATTGGGATTACATAAAAAACCCATTGGCATTTTAAATATTCGCGGCTACTACGACTTGCTAATCAAGCAGTTAGACCACATGGTCGAAGAAGGATTTTTAAGAAAAGAGAACCGAGACTTAGTTGTTGTCGGAAATGACATTCCTTCTCTTTTTGAAGCGATGCACAATTACGAACCCGACGTTCGTAAAAAATGGCTTGACAATTCAGGTATTTAATCTGACAAGAGGGCTTTGTTTTCATGTAACAAAGCCCTCTTTATTTTACTTCCGGACGGCTTTTAAGCTCAAATCAAGGCTTTTGACAGAGTGTGTTAAATAACCCATCGACACATAATCTACACCACATAAAGCGTATTCCCGTACATTTTCTGGCGTAATACCACCGGAAGCCTCTACTGGGAAACGACCTGCTATCAATGTGAGGGCTTTCCGAATATCTGTGAAAGAAAAATTATCGAGCATAATCCGGACGACACCGCCAATCTCGAGAACTTCGGCCAACTCCGTCAGATTGCGCACTTCTATCTCAATACCTAATTCTTTGTTTTTTTCCTTCAAATATCCGTGTGCCGCCTCCAGCGCTTGGCGAATACCACCTGCATAATCGACGTGGTTGTCTTTGATGAGTATCATATCGTACAAGCCAAACCGGTGATTGACCCCTCCACCAATTTTAACTGCCCACTTTTCAATCAAGCGAAAATTAGGCGTCGTTTTGCGCGTATCTAAAACTTGGCAAGATGTTCCTTGAAGGGAATCCACGATTTTACGGGTGACAGTCGCAATACCGCTCATGCGTTGCATACAATTCAGTACTAATCGCTCGGCAGTCAAAATGGATTGATCCTTTCCTGAAACATACAATACAATATCGCCAACTTTCATTTCTTGGCCATCTTGCATGAGAACCTCTACTTGGAGTGTGGGATCTACTTCCTCAAAAATATAGGTAGCTAGTTCGACACCAGCTAAAATCCCGTCCTCTTTGACCAATAAATGTGCTTTTCCGTAGGCATCTGCTGGAACTGTAGCTAATGAAGTATGGTCGCCGTCACCGATGTCCTCCCGAAGTGCCGCTTGTATAAAGGTCTTGATTGCTTCTCTCGTTAATAACATGTCTTACTTGTAATGATGATAAAAAATGGGAATACGAAGGTAAAAATGTTTCGTTAAAGTTCGTATCTCCCATCTGAATTACCGAATTTTGAACCTTCCTTTTATCAATCTGTTTATACTTTTACATCTAAAATGGAAAGATTGACTTAATTACATATCTATGAAAATATCTCTTTGGGCGACCTGCGCCACTTTTATTTTGTTCATTGGTTGTTCTAAAAATACACCACTTGATTTGCAAGGATTTGATACTGTTACCTTTGAAAAAGACCGAGGAGGCTGTTTAAATCAAAGACAAAACCTTATTGAAGAACTAAAAAAACGCGAAAATCTCATCTTAGGCGCTAGTCAAAACCAAATTGCAGAAGCACTAGGTCGCTATGATTATCAAATTTTGGACGAGCGAAATCAAAAAATCTACGTTTATTTTTTAGAAAAAGGACCGCATTGTGAATTTATTCAAAATCCATCGCAAGCACAGACACTTGCTCTGCATTTCAATGCGATTAGTTTGGTAAAGAAAGTAACGTATCAACGGGGTAATCCTTGATGCTTGAATGTGTAGTACACCACGAGTAACAAACCTGTGGCATACATTGCATGAAAAGGAATCATTCCCCAAAAACCAAGTGAAATATCTGCCAAGACAGCAAAGATATAA
>JBKBRQ010000221.1:0-4293 GCA_046292055.1 Spirosomataceae bacterium
GGTGCAATAACCTGCTCCTTTTTGTGCTGGGTAGCAATGAGTAATGTCCTGTTTGTAAACATGGATGGGTGGTTTGAAAGATGAAAAAGTCTCAAATGAGACTTTTAATTGCAAAATTATGTAAATACATTTGTTGTTATTAAAATTCACTCAAAATTAGCGCATGAAGAATTTTTTAATGGATAATACGAGCAAGGAAAAATGATGAAAGCTATTTATTTTATTCTTTTCTATTTGATTGTTATTCCTGTTACTGCCCAAATAATTCAAGGATATGTACGGGATAAAAGTACAGGAGAAATTCTTGCTGGTGCTACTGTCACTTCAGATTTTAGCCAGGTTGCTACATTTACAAATGCATACGGTTATTTTTCTATAAAAGTACCTATAAAGAGTACCTTGACATTTACGTATGTTGGCTATTCTCCTTTTCAGCTTTATGTGGAACAGGCACAAAGAACAACAATTATGTTGAATCCTATTGTAACAGAATTTGATGAGATAACTGTTAGAAAAGATAAAAATGACCAAGGTAGTTCTCACTATTTGGAGATACAAAAGTTGAAAAAAGTCCCCATGCTTCTAGGAGAACCTGATGTAATTAAATCTTTAACAACTCTGCCTGGAATACAAAATGGGAGAGAAGGGTCAAGTTCGCTTATCATACGAGGAGGTGGGCAAGACCAAAATTTACTACTCTTAGATGAAGCTCCGGTGTATAACCTGAACCATCTTTTTGGGCTGACAAGTAGTTTCAATCCAGATGCAGTTCATTCCGTATCCGTGTATAAATCTGCGTTTCCTGCGGAGTATGGAGGTAGGCTTTCTTCTGTGGTTGATATTAAACTAAAGGAAGGAAACAAAGAAAAACAGCAATCTTCATTTTCAGTCGGGCTACTAAGTAGTAGGTTTATGACAGAAGGTCCTTTGTTGAGGGAAAAGAAAAAAATTTCAGGCTCTTATTTACTTTCAGGTAGAGCCTCTTATCTAGGATTATTTTTGTTGCCAAGCTATTTAGCATACAAAGGCAACAAAAAAGAAACACACTCGAATTATTGGTTAGGTGATGTCAATGGAAAACTGAATGTTCAATTTGGTGAAAATGGACAATTGATGGCTTCTTTCTTTAGAAGTCAGGATAATTACAAAGGTCTGGGTAATGAAGGTTCACAAGAAATTCGTAATGATTTAAAGTGGAGTAATCAGACTTTTACACTCAGATATATACATGCACTCGGACAACGCTTTTTTACGAAAACTGTGGCTATCCAGTCAGCTTATCAGTCTCTATTTGGAATAGAAGAAATGTATGACGATATAAATGATACAAAGTTTTTTTCCGCAGAATCAGGTCTCAAGGAAATGTCTCTAAAACAAGGATTTGAGTGGTTTTACAACGCTAACCTTCAAATTAATTTTGGCACAGAAATAAATAAAATTCGATTTTCGCCAAGCTTTCTCACCTCTTCTTTGAGCTATTCTCCACAGTTTTTAGCTCGTATAAATAGTGTTCAAATTCAAAATAAACTGATTTTTTATGGTGAGACCAAATGGCAATATAAAAAATGGAACTCATCAATAGGGTATCGATTTACAGATTTACTTGGTGATGATTTGGAGGATAAAGGGCATGAACCTCGGTTATCTGTTGGTTTTTCACCGACGATGAGACAAAGATGGACAATGAATTTTACTGCTGGGAAGCAGTTTCTTCATTTGTTAAATGGTAATACGACTGGTTTAAGTAACGATATTTGGATTCCTGCCACCAACCAAGCTCCGCCACAGCAAATTAAACATTTTGATTTAGGTTTTTTTACAAAAGTGAATGAAAATCTGACACTTCAAAGCAACATATATTACAAAGAGTATCGTAATTTGGCTGATTATTCTATTAGAAGCAGCTTTCTTACTAATTTCTCAAAGCCCTATTTTGAAAATATCGTTACAAATGGGAAAGGATATTCTTCAGGTCTTGAACTAGCTTTAAATTATGAATGGTCTCGGCTATCGGGTTGGTCTTCTATAACGTTAGCCAAAAATAGAACACAATTTACAACCATTAATGAGGGACAATGGTATCCTTCCTACTTCGATAGACCTTTGAGTTTTTCGTCTGTTTGGACATATTCACCTACCAAAAAACACGAATTTACGGGTAATTTTAGTTTACACTCCGGAGACCCTATTACCTTGCCTACTTCCATTTTCCCTACTTACCAAGGCTCTTCGCGTTCTGCATTGGATGGAATTACGACACTTGGAAGAAATCAGTCTAGAATGCCCGTTTACCACAGATTGGATGTGTCTTATTCCAAACATTATTTTAATGGAATAGACGTAGAGAAAACATTAACGGTTGGATTTTACAATGTTTATAATCGACGAAACCCATTTTTTATAGACGACAGACAATCGTATGGATTTACGAATAATCAAGCAACTTCATTTACAGGAAGGCTAGTAGGGGTTAGTATATTTACAATCCTACCATATATTAGTTTTACCCGCAAAATAAAATAGCATGTATAAATATATTCATTTACTTGCAGCCGTGGTCTTATTCTTTGGGTTGTTGGGTTGCACAACAGACTTTCCTTACGATTCGAGTACATTTGAAGAAGAATTGGTGGTTGAATGTATTTTAGACCCAAGTGAGCCAGTTTTTGTATTTTTGGAAAATACATATCCGACAGTAGGGGTTTCTCAGATGAATCAGCCTTTCGCACAACCACCAATTGTGGAGTTATATGAAGATGATATACTCATTGAAAAACTGGAGGGGAAGAAAGGGGAGAACTTTTTTAAAACAGTACCCAGTGAGACAAGTACTTATCAAATAGTAAGTCTGTATAAAGGGAAAAGGAATGTATCTGAAAAAGTGAAAATTCCACCTAAACCTAGAATAATAGGAATTGAAAATATCAAACTAACAAGGTCTCAGTTGAATCAGTCTGAAAAAGCGGTGGAATTTGACGTTCGCTTTTGGGTAGATACGACGAAAAACACACAATACGGCATTCAAATAGTAGGAAAAAATGGTGCTTACAAAGGCGTGATGAACGAATATAATGTAAATAAAACAGATTTTGTAGAAAGTCCATGCATTCAAACGGGAAGACTAAATCGGTTTATATTTACATCTATCTGCCAAAATAATGGAAAGTTAAGTCCACGTCTTGGCGCTGAGATAAACTATATCTTCTCCATAAACAATGATTTTAGAACAAGTCAAATATATACGTATAAATCAGTAGAGGTGCGGTTAGAAGCGATTGGAGAAAGTTACTTATCTTATTTGACAGATATTTTGCCATCGGGTATAGACCGTATTTTTATGCCTTATTATTCATCTTATTCCAATATGAGTAGAGGCATAGGAGTGTTGGTAGCTAGAAATTCGGTAAAGATGGAACTTCTGATTCCCCCTTTGTGGAGTATATGTAAGGTATAATTACTTGCAATACGTCCTACTTTATGTAATAAGTTCATAAACTTTCCAAGATCATTTTAAGTTGTGTAGTCCCTTGCCAGAAAAATTAAAACCATCAAATTGAAAAAACTCTTACAAGCCTATGTTAACGCATCATTCCCTTGCTGAATTTATCAATAGAACATTTCCCATTGACCCAAAAGTGTATGACTCACTTTTAGAAAAATGCCACACGCTTGAGTTTAAAAAAGGAGAATATTTACTTTATAAAGGGCAGATATGTGACACTGTTTATTTCATTGTAGAGGGTCTTGCACGTTCCTTCTATAAAACATTAGATAATGAGAAAGAGGTGACATCTTGGTTTATTCCGGAGGGTGAATTTGCTTGTTCTATTAATAGCTTTGTGCATGAAAGTCCAACTTTTGAATTTATCCAGCTTGAAGAAGATACCATTGTCATTGCTATTCATAAGAAAGACCTCAATACTATATGCCTTCAATTTAGTATTGTTTGTATGCTGACTCGCCACGTAACTGAAAAGTACTTGTGTCTTTTTGATGAAAGAATTCGATCTTTTCAACTAACCCCATGGGAAAGGTATAATAGATTTTTACTTCAATATCCTACCTTAAAAGCACGTGTGAAACTATCTCATCTCTCTTCGTATCTTGGAATTGGACGATCTACACTTTGCCGTTTGAGAAACAATAAATAAGGTAGAACTTCCTATCAAACCCTTGGTTCACGATACACCGAACGCCCAATTCACTTTCTAAAATGGGTGCAATAACCTGCTCCTTTTTGTGCTGGGTAGCAATGAGTAATGTCCTGTTTGTAAACATGGATGGGTGGTTTGA
>JBKBRQ010000222.1:0-4273 GCA_046292055.1 Spirosomataceae bacterium
ACAGGCATGGTCGGGTATAGAGCGCTTCAAAGCGGAGGCTAAGTTCAGTACATGGCTATATAAAGTTGCTCTTTTTACTATTTTGACAGCCAAACGGAAAGAGAAAAAAGTAAAATGGGTGTCTATAGATGGGGTAGAAAAAAGTTCAGAAATAGACACCGCTAGCACAGACCAACGCGAAGTTTTGATACAAGCCATTCGCCGTTTATCGGAAGTAGATAAAACACTATTGACGATGCACTTGGATGGCTTTTCAAATACAGAAATTGCTGATTTTATGGGCATTACAATCAATAACTGCCAAGTTAAATTACATCGGGTAAAAGAACACGTGACAAAAATGATTCAAAAAAAATAAGTATGGATTTACAGGAACTTTGGTCGCAAGAGTCAGATAGAGAGGATATTCAGCCCACCATTTTACCCAAAAAAGGGAAACATCCTTTGCAACAGCTCAGGAGGACACTTTGGTTGCATTTAGGGTATGTTTACCTTATCTCGTTGGGTTATTTATTTCTTATTTATTCCGTTGAAGAATTGTATTTGCGCTTGATTATTAGTGTAGTAGCTTCTTTTAATGGATATTACATTTGGCGTACCCATCAATTGTTGGCAAGCCAACGCACGATTGGGTTAGACACTTCTTTGTCTCTGTTGCAAGTGTTGAAAGAACAATATAGTTTGATTATTCAATTTATCAAACAAGGTGAAAAAATGGGTCTGCTTTTTTATCCAGTTAGTGCATCAGCCGGGATGATGTTTGGAGCAGTTTCGGGGTCAGGAAAACCATTGACCATCCTTTGGTTAGAACCTTGGTTTTGGCCGACACTTTTGATTTTAGCGTGTATTTTAACTCCCATTAGCCACTATTCCGCGAAATGGATGAATAAAAAAGCATTCGGGACGCATCTAGAAAGAATTTCTTCTTTAATCGATGAATTAGAACAAGTAAATACAAATGAATAAAATGGAAAAATCGTATAACAAATGGTTGTATGGCGCTTTTGTCGCCCTCAGCGTTTACTATGCAATCCGTGGTGATTGGAGTAGTACATGTATGAATCTAGGTATTGCCCTCGTCTTTGACCCGTTCAATCAAGCACAAAAATGGGGAGAAAGGCCACTTTGGCAGCGCGTTTGGTTGATTGTCCATTTGGCAATTCTAGCTGGAGTATTTGGTTTTATGATTGGTTTTGGGGATAAAGGGGCATGAAAATCTAATTAAGAAATAGATAAAACAGAGTTTTTAAAATGAAAAAAAAAGATTTGGTATCGGGGCTTTGGGGAGCGCTAGTGAGTGTACTGATTTTTGGATTTTTCTATTATGTATTAGATCAAAAATACATAGATAAATTCTTGCCCTCGAGTAAAGTAGAGGGCATCTTTTTTTTTGTTACTTTGCTTGTAGGGCCTTTAGTAGCTATTGTTTTTCATGAATTGGGCCACTTATTCATGGGACTTGTTCAAGGACAAAGATGTAAACTATTTGTTGTTGGCTTTTTGGGTATCGTGGAGGTGAACGGGAAATTTAGTTTCTATTTTAATACAAATCTAGCTCATTTTGGAGGTCTTGTTGTCATGATTCCTAGACATATAGATGATATAAAAGCGGCAGTATTTGCTAGAATTTTACTTGCAGGTCCTTTATTTTCATTTTTTCTTGGCCTACTTTGTATTTTTCTATTTATCTACACAGATACTTGGTTGAATTCATTTTTTGGATTTACTTCTTTGGTTTCAATCGGTCTCTTTTTAGTAACAACGATTCCGGATAAGTCAGGAATGATGTTTACGGATAGAAAAAGGTACCAAAGACTCAAGAAAAAAGGAGCAACGCAAGATGCTGAAGTAGCCTTGTATGAAATTGTATGTCAGAGTACTATTGAAAATACATTTAAGTGTATTGATGTCAAAAAAACATATCTTCTTGAAGCCGATTCTGAGATAGAAATGAAATTCTGGGCCGCTTATTTCAGATATATGTACTACGCTGAAAATGAAAGGGAAGTAGAAAAAAAGAAGGAGAGAGAGCAACTCGAAAAGCTTAAATACTTAGTTGGCGAAAATAGCTGGCGAACACTAAGTATAGAATGAATTTCAATAGGAACATTGGATTTATGAAACAAAAATGCTCTATCTCTAAGTTTTCATAAATTTAGAGATAGAGCGTTTTTGTTATGGACTATATCACAAGCCCAAAGCTTGTCTATTTACGGCTTCGTCAGCACCTGTCGCTGCAAAATCATCGAATGCGCGTGTAGCTACTTCGATGATGTGACTTTGAATGAATGGAGCGCCTTCTCGAGCACCCTGCTCAGAGGATTTGATACAACATTCCCACTCAAGAACAGCCCAACTGTCGTAATCATATTGAGATAATTTACTGAAAATCGCAGAGAAATCCACTTGCCCATCTCCCAATGATCTAAATCGACCAGCTCGGTTTGCCCAACCTGCATATCCGCTATATACACCTTGGCGACCAGACGGATTAAACTCTGCATCTTTTACGTGAAATGCTTTGATTCTATCGTGGTATAAATCTATAAATTCCACATAATCAAGACATTGTAATACAAAATGACTTGGGTCGTAGTTGATATTTGCGCGGGTGTGTCCATCTAAATAATCTAGGAACATCTCGAAGGTCGTTCCGTCGTACAGGTCTTCGCCGGGGTGCAATTCGTAGCAATAATCTACACCGTGTTTATCAAAAACATCCAAAATGGGTCTCCAACGATTGGCTAATTCCTGAAATGCCGTTTCGATAAGTCCGGCAGGTCTTTGTGGCCAAGGATATAAAAATGGCCATGCCAATGCACCTGAAAAACCAACGTGGCTGGTTAGTCCTAAGTTTTCAGAGGCTTGCGCAGCATACGTTAATTGTTGGATTGCCCAAGCACGGCGTGCAGGTTCGTTACCGTGTACTTCCTTGGGTGCAAAAGCATCGTACATTTGGTTGTATGTCGGGTGAGAAGCAACCAATTGTCCTTGCAAATGCGTAGATAATTCTGTGATTTGTAAACCTTTATCCGCTAATTTTCCGGTTAGTTCATCACAATATGTTTTGGATTCGGCCGCTAATTTTAGGTCAATCATACGTGGATCCCAAGTCGGAATCTGTACCCCTTTGTATCCTAGATTGGCCATGTAGTCAGTGATACCGTCCAGGGTATTGAATGGCGCTTCATCGCCAAGAAATTGCGCTAAAAAAATAGCTGGTCCTTTGATTGTCTTCATTTTGAATGAGTTGAATATAAATGATTAATCTTGTGTTAAATCCGAAAAATTCTGAATACGTACCTTGAATGAAGGTTTTTCACCTAGTGGTGTAATGACAATAATATTACTGTTGATTGTTTCTCCGTTCCGAAGCAAAAAGCCTGCGGGCACTTGAATAGTATTATATGTTGTTTTTCCGTCAGCTCCAACAACGGGTTGGCGGTAGGGAATCGAAAAACTCCGGGCACGTAAATTAGCTCCTTTTGAAGTCAATCTTTTGCCTGTTGCGTTAACACACTCAAACCGGGCAACAGCTGCTGGGTCGCCATCAAAAAGGGAAGCCGCCTGCCCTCTGTTTAGGTAAATGAGCTGGCAACCACTTTTATTTCGTGCAAATAAGCTTACTTCATACCGCGAGTAATCTTTCTCGTCACGCGCATTGGTGATAGCATACGAATACTCGATGCCATTCTCAACGTAAGGCGCGTCTTCGCCCACATTGAACATGGCTTGCCCGAAAGCTACTGATGATAGAACAGAGAAGGAGAATGTTAGAATAAAGAATACATTTTTCATACTTGTTGTTTTAGTTTAAATGAAATAAAGCCAATGGCCGGACCGGGACTATTTTCTTTTATACTTACAAGTTAATATATTATGTACACAATTTGAGATTAAATTTATCATTCTTACAGGAATCTACTCCTCCATTTTAATCCATTTTTTGTCAGATTTACTGGATTCCAATACTTTTTCGACAAATAACATGCCGCGAATCCCTTCGTCGATGGTAGGGAAGTCCAAATCAATGGTGGTAGGTTCTTGGCCATTCATTTTTTTACGTACAGTTCTAGCAAAGTTTCGGTAAATATTAGCAAACGCCTCAAAATAGCCTTCTGGATGTCCTGCCGGAACCCGAATATGCGCGTTTGCTGATTCGCTCAATTTACCAACTCCTGGCCGAATAACCCGAGAAAAATCATTTTGGATTCGGTGCATCAATGTATTGGGTTCCATTTGGTGCCATTCTAGGCTACCATTTTCTCCATAA
>JBKBRQ010000223.1:0-4264 GCA_046292055.1 Spirosomataceae bacterium
GTGACGTATTCCAAGCATTTGCACATTATCTTGGCTTTCCCTAACACATATTTTGCCAATCGTGCCAACATAGGGACTATGAAAAACATGCCTGAAGTGACCAATGAAGTGAAAATCATGCTTGGCTTAGCAGAACCAACCGAAACACCCGCTGAAGTAGGAAGATTTGGTGCTAAAGATGTTCAAGACTTGAGCTGGAAAAACCTGATGGATGCATATTCCTGCACAGAATGTGGCCGCTGCACGTCTTCTTGTCCGGCAAATCTAACAGGCAAAGCACTTTCCCCACGTAAAATCATGATGGATACCCGCGACCGCCTAGAAGATATTCAAAAAGGCTGGATTACCAACGGGCCAGATTACAAAGACGACAAAACACTTTTGGGCGATTATATTTCTCAAGAAGAAATTCTTGCTTGTACCACCTGCAATGCCTGCGTAGAAGCCTGCCCGATTTTGATTAGTCCGTTGGATATTATCACGCAATTGCGCCGCTACCAAGTCATGGAAGAAAGCCAAGCGCCCCAATCTTGGAATATGATGTTTCAGAATTTGGAAACCAACATGGCTCCTTGGAAATTCTCTTCAGCTGACCGCATGAATTGGACGGAATAAAAATACACATTCTCCAAAACTAAAAAATCTTTGTTCGCGAACCAGAAGGTTTCTACGAACAAAGATTTTTTTATTTAATACAATCAACAGGAAAACTTACAACCCAAATTGAGCGGATATTTCCAACATTCGCTCAATGGGTTTGCGCGCATCTCGGATAATGTCTGCGGACAAATGGATTTCGGGGGTTTCGTCGCGCAAACACAAATATAGTTTTTCGAGGGTATTCAATTTCATATGAGGGCAGTCTGAACAAGCCAGGCACGCGTGTCCGTTGCGGGTAGTTGGGGCAACCCAAAACTTTTTGGAAGGTGCGGCTTTTCTCATTTGGTGTAAAATACCCGACTCCGTGGCTACGATAAACTCTTCGTTAGGACTTGATGTCGTGTATTTTAGTAATCCTGTTGTAGAGCCAATGTAATCTGCTTCTGCCAAAACAGCTTGCTCACTTTCGGGATGGGCAACCAACTTAGCATTCGGGTGTTCCGCTTTCATTTTTTGAATCAAGTCAGCAGAGAACGTTTCGTGAACCATGCATGCGCCATCCCAAAGAATCATATTTCTACCCGTCACGCGATTGATATAACTACCTAGATTTTTATCAGGCGCAAAGATAATGGGTTGGTCTTTGGGCAAACTTTCCACGATTTTCACAGCATTTGTACTTGTACAAACGATGTCCGTCAATGTTTTAAGTTCTGCCGAGCAGTTCACGTACGAGATAACAAGTGCTTCCGGATGCAAAGCTTTGAAGGCTTTAAACTCATCTGCGGGCGCTGATTCTTCCAAAGAACAACCTGCGGATAAATCAGGAAGGACTACTTTTTTTTCTGGAGATAAGATTTTAGCCGTTTCAGCCATAAACCGAACACCGGCAAAGACAATCATATCCGCATCGGTCTTCGCAGCTTCTTGCGAGAGCCCAAGACTGTCACCGATGTAATCAGCGATATCTTGAATATCACCTGTTTGATAATAATGCGCGAGAATAACCGCATTTTTTTCCAATTTCAATCTTTTGATTTCCGCGACTAAGTCCGCGCCTGTTGGTATTTCCATGAGTACTACGTATTAGGTGACATCTAATTTGTTACCCAAAGTTCGAGATATTCCTCAACAATCCGAAATATTTCCGAGTTGCATACCTAATCAACTGTCATTTGTACGCACCTACATTGCCTTGCATCGTGTAACTTTGCGTTTCTTTCATTCATTTGACGAATCCTAATTTTCCATAGAACACCATGTTTAAACCATTATTTCCACACAAAACGAGCCTTTTTACTCTTGGTTTGTCGATACTTGCATTCAGTAGCTGCCAAGATGCCGTTACGATTCAAGAATACATTTCCCCTGACGAGAAATTTCCTGGATTATTTGAAGACATTCAAAAATCTTCGTTTTTTCCGACAGACTACCACTTCGCCCATGCTATTCCACGTGCGGAAGCCAAAGATATTTTAGCTATTTACGACGTTGAAAAGGTAAAACCAGGATTTTCATTAGATACTTTTCTCACCAAAAGCTTTGAACTTCCGAACCCGTTTGTTTCTTTCCCGAAACCCAAGACAAATGAAAATGTATCCGAGTTTGCACCTCGTCTTTGGTCTCAACTTTTGGTGAAACCTTCCACAAATAAGGGTTCGCTTATCCCCTATCGCAAACCCTATATTGTTACCAATGGACTGACAAACGAAGCCACGTATTTGGATAATTTTTTCTTGATGCAAGGTCTTTTTGCTGCTCAAAAAGATTCGTTGGCAGAGAACATCGTGATCAATACAGCCCAATTTATTCATGATTTCGGGTATGTTCCTTTAGGAAACCGCAGTTACTATCTTCAGCGTTCTCAACTTCCATTTTTTGCGAATATGGTAGAAACATTGGCACAAAAGAAAAAAGACGACCAAGTGTATGCCCGTGCCTTGACTCAATTGCAAAAGGAATATCAATTTTGGATTTCGGCGGTAGATAAGGAAGAAATTGATGCACAAAATAAAGCCCGAAAAGCGGGTGAAAAGACATTCAAAAAAGTAGTATTTTTTGCGAATGATTTGCAGTTGAGCCGCTATGCTCCCTCTACACCCAAACCACGCCCCGAACAGTACAAAAAAGACCTTGAACTCGCAAAAAGATGGGGAAATAAAGCAGAAAACGGATTTATTTCCATCCGTGCGCAAGAAGAATCTGGCTGGGAAAACTCTGTTCGTTGGACAAGCCCACAGCAACCTTTACCAACCCCCACAGACTTTGTTCCGGTGGACTTGAACGCGCTGCTTTACCAATTAGAAGTTACGTTGGCGAAGGCATACACGGCTACAGACCAACCCTATTATGCTGAAAGTATGAAGAATTTGGCAGAAAAAAGAAAAAAAGCATTTGCCAATTATCTTTGGAACAACGAAAAAGGCTTTTTCATGGATTACCACGTACCCACAAAAAAATCGGCGGAACAGCTTACATTGGCAGGCGTTTTTCCGTTGTATGTTGGCTTGGCGACACAAGCGCAAGCTGACCGCGTGGCACAAACCATTGAACAACAGTTGTTCACTTCCTCTGGACTTATCTTGGCACCAAATGAACAAACTATCTCGCCTAAAAGACTTGCTGAATGGCATTGGATAACCATTCAAGCATTGCAAAAATACGGACATCAAAAATTGGCAGAAGAAATTCGGAAACGGTATTTAACCACATTTGCCGCTATGTATCAAGCAAAAGAAACATTCTTTTCCGAGGATAAAAGAGCAGATATTGTTCCTATGTTGGCTGTTTGGATGGCGCTTCAGAAGTGACGTACGTATGATACGTTTGACCTATAACTTGACTCACTTCCACAATAAAAAACCTCATCGACACAACGATGAGGTTTTTTATTGAATTACCTTCTTTTTTTATTTTTGGGTGATTTTCCACCCTTTTTTTGTCCAGATGAAAACGGTCTTGCGCCTTTTCGTTCCGTTCTTTTTCGTGTATTTCCTCCGCGTCTGCTGAACGTAGGTACGGTATTTGCAAAAAGCAAATCAATACTTCTACTTTGCATATCTGTTCCTTTGACTTTCACTTCGACGACATCACCGAAAGTTAAAATCTTACCCGAACTTTGTCCGACAACGCGGTAATTATCGGGTTCAAACGAATAGAAGTCATCGTTTAAGTCAGCAAGACGCACCATGCCTTCGCAATTCGTATTTTTAATTTCGACGAAAATACCAAAATCCGTTACACCCGTAATCACGCCTTCGTATATTTCATCGAAGTCTTGCATAGACATAAATTCGACTTGTTTGTACTTGATGGAGGCACGTTCGGCTTCAGAGGCGAGTTTTTCTCGTTCAGATGAATGTTTGCATTTCTGTTCGAGCGTCGTTTTATCTGCCGAACTTCCTCCATCCAGATAATGCTGTAGGAGGCGGTGCGCCATCATATCTGGATAGCGACGAATGGGTGATGTAAAATGGCTATAATGATCGAAAGCTAGTCCAAAATGGCCACTTGTTTGGGTAGAATATTTGGCTTTAGACATCGTCCGAACCGCCAGTGATTCTAAGATATTTTGTACAGGAGTGCCTTCAATTTTTTGGACGAGGGCGTTCAAGGATTTGGACAAAACATCTGAATTTTCTGTCTTTACAGTAAAACCTAACTT
>JBKBRQ010000224.1:0-4245 GCA_046292055.1 Spirosomataceae bacterium
ACGCCATCAAAATACCAAATACGATATTGAATTGAAAAAGAGCCACCAAACGGCCTCTTTTTGCGGGCGGAGCAATCTCAGAAATATACAAAGGAGCAACGACAGAGGAAATACCAACGCCGAGCCCACCTAAAAATCGAAAGAGAAGGAAAACAGACCAGTCAACGGCGTAGGCAGTACCAAGCGCAGACAAGAAATAAAGGATGGCAATGGCGAAAAGTGACTTTTTGCGTCCGAACAAATCTGCCGGAAATCCGCCGATGACAGAACCAAGGACTGTCCCTACCAATGCGATAGAAACGGTTACGCCTTGCTCAAAGGCGGACAATTGCCAGAGTACTTGCAGTGTTTGCTCGACTCCAGAGATGACGGCGGTGTCAAAACCAAATAAAAAACCACCCAGTGCGGCGGATAAAGACCAGAAGAAAATTTTTGTAGATGGACTCATAAAACGATTCATTACGATTGCGTTGATGAGTCAAAATTAGGTGCTTGACAGGGCGTTTACTTTTCTATTTGGTTCAATTATCTACTGATTTGTTACATTTTACAAATACTTTATAATCAACACTTTAAAAACCTTATCTTAAATAAATTATAGAAAATGATACATGGATTATTGAAATTGATACGTCAGTTTTTCTCGTTCTCTTTTTCTATTTTCAAACGCCATTCAGTTGGTGTCTGTCCTGTTCTTTGTTTGAAGAACGTCGTGAAATAACTTGGGTTTGAGAAGCCCAAATCGTACGCAATTTCCGTGATATTTCGACTTGCGTCTTGTAGTAATACTTTCGCTTTGTTGGTTTTAAAGGAAGCGATGTAATCCGAGACGTTTTCGCCAGTTAGGGCAGACATTTTCCGGAATAATTGTACACGAGACATGCCTAGCTCACTACTTAGTTTTTCAACAGACAAGGAATTATCGGCTAAATTCTTTTCTATCAAGCGGTCTAATTCGGTAAAAAATGCCTTTTCATGTCTTTGGAGACCTGCGGGCTGGTGCAATTCTTGTTGCCCCTTCTTACGTTGCTTTTCTCTGCTTTCGATGCAATTTTTTACTTTTTGTTCGACTAATTCTTGATGAAATGGCTTTGTGAGGTAGTCATCTGCCCCTGCTTTTGTTCCTTCCAACTGATTTTCCACATTACTTTTGGCAGTCAATAAAATGACAGGAATATGCGAAGTTCGAAAATCTGCTTTGATTTTTTGAGTTAATTGATAGCCATCCATGCCGGGCAACATCACATCACACAAGACGACATCAGGAATATTTTGTAGTAAAATTTCCCATCCATTTTCTGCTGTTTCTGCTGAAAAAACCTGATAGACTTTCGCAAATTTTTGGGAGAGAAATCGATTCAAATCCCGGTTGTCTTCAATAATTAAAATCGAATGTTCTGCTGAACTGAAAGATGATGTATCCAGTTTTGGCATTTCCCATTCAGAAAACCGTTCTTTCTTTTGAAAAGTAGGCACTTCGTTGCTTTCTTGACTAGTGGGCACCTGAATCCGGACGGGTAACTGAATGGTAAAGACCGTTCCTTTATTTTTTTCAGATTCAATATAAATTTCTCCTTCATGCAGCAACACAAATTCACGAGAAAGTGCAAGACCAAGCCCCGTTCCAAGTGAAATATTCTTATTACCTCGATAAAATAAATCAAAGGCATGGGCTTTTTCTTCTTCGGTCATACCTACTCCACTATCTGCACATTGAATAACCACTTGGTCTGCTTTTCGAGCGAGAGAAACGTGAATATACCCACCTTCCCCTGTATATTTAAACGCATTAGAAATGAGGTTAAAGAATACTTTATCTAACTTTTCGGCATCGAAAGCATACATAAAACCAGAAAAAGGAGAAGAAAACTGAAGGTCAATTTTTTGTACTTGTGCTTTGGGCTGGAAATCTTGTACAATCTCTTTTAAGAATGTAACCAAATCCAAATCGCGCGACTGCAATTGCATTTTTCCGGCATCTAGTTGGCGAAGTTCTAAAAATTGGTCTACTAACCGGAGTAACCGATGAGCATTTTTGCGAATCAATTGGAACGTTTGCTTCGCTTCTTGCGGAGAAATGGATTTTTGAGCTAATTGGTCTTCAGTTGGTGTCAAGATAAGACTAAGCGGTGTACGAAATTCATGTGAGATATACGAATAGAAACGCATTTTATCCTCCACTGCTTTTTGAGCAAGCTGAGAAACCTTCTCAATTTGGTCTTTTTGCTCTTGAATTGCCTTATTCTGCTGTTCTAACACCCGGTTTGAACGCTGTTTTTCTTGTAATAAAAAGTAGAGTGTAGCCAAAAGTAAAACAACGACTGTCAGGAGCGCACTTGTGATATACAGTCGATTTCGTTGAGTAGAGAAAGTCAATTTTAGTTCTTGAATCCGTGATGCTTGGCGTTCAATATCTTCTTGTTGCGCCTTGATTTTTTGGTATTGTGAGAACATAATGTTCACGTTATCTTTATTAATAACCGTCGAAAACAGATTATTTTCACGTTGAAACGGTTTTCTTTTCAAGATAGCATCTGCTATTTTAATAGCCTCTTCACCTCCGGAAGGATATAAAACAGTTGCTTCTAAGAGACCCTTTCGAACCAAATCGAGCCCTTCATTTTCTCCAGCAAGTCCATCCACACCAATGATTTTAGGGGAAATACCCATTTTTTTACACACCTTGCTGACCGTCCATGCCAAGCGATCGTTGTGAGCAAAGATGATGTCCACGGTAGGAATTTTAGCCAATTCTTTCTGAATTTTCAGGCTGTCGTTGTCACCAGAATAAATAACAGGAGACGTTACCATTTTTTTTGAAGAGGCAATCGCTGACGTAAAGCCCTTGTGACGGTCAACAGCAGGAGAATCCGTTGAACCAGCAATTATTTCTACAATTTGCGTTTTCGGTTGAGTCGTAATCGAATGGACGTAATTACCCGCTTGCTCCCCAACTTGCGTGTTTTCAGCACCGACAAAAGCAGTATAATTTGTTGAGGCTGTCCTTCGCTCAAGTATTAAAACTGGAATACCAGCAGAGTACGCAAGGTCAATGGCTGTACTAAGTTGATAATCATTGGGAGAAATAATAATCAAATCATATTTTTCCCCAATCATGTACTTGACATCCTGAATTTGCTGCTGCGTATTGCCATTCGCATTTTTCAAGTCCAAAGATAAATCGGGGAAAAACGACAGCTCACGCCGCATAGCTTCCAGTTGGTTTACACGCCAACTGTCACCCATCGTACATTGCGAAAAACCAATGCGGTATGTTGGAGCTGGGTCTTTTGTACAGTTCTGGAGAAATAAAACCAGAAATAAGAAGCGGAAAGTACGGTACATAGTTGCCTTTTTCATACCCCAAATAAACAACTATTCAGCGAAATCAACCTTTAAAAAACGTACATTTCCTTTTGATGAGGTTACATTTTGTCCATGGTTTCAACCATGGGTTGGGTTGGGGGAAATATCAAATTAAAAAAGGCGCCCATTTCTGAGCGCCTTCTACTATCCTTTCTTCAATTCTTACATTATACGCGTGAAATCACAGCATCCACTACCAAATCATCCATTTCGAGTGACGTAGCCTGTGGTAGATCAGTTTCAAATGTGAGTGATACTGCCTGCACTTCTTGGCAAATATACACTTCATTCGCGCGAATAGCCGAAGCAACCAACTCATCTTGCTCTTTCACTTGAATCCTGATTTTATCCGTTACTTCAAATCCATTTTCTTTTCTGTAATTCTGAATACGGTTCACCACATCACGGGCAATCCCTTCTTTACGCAATTCGTCCGTCAGTGTAATATCCAACGCAACCGTAATGCCACCTTCTTGAGCTGTCAAATAACCGGGTAAATCTTCAGTCAAGATTTCCACTTCGCTTGGCGTAATCGTATACGTCCCGACGAGTAGACTCCCCTCTTTTTCCAGCTGGTTAATTTGCTCATTCGTCATGGATGTAATCGCCTCTGCCACTGCCTTCATTTCTTTACCGAACTTTGGCCCCAATGCCTTAAAATTAGGTTTTACCTTTTTAGACAATACACCAGACGTATCATCTAAATAATCAACTGCCTTGATGTTTACTTCATTCTTGATTAATTCTTCCACGGAAGCAATTTGCTCACGCGTTGTCTTGTTCAAGACAGGAATTAATACTTTTGAGAGCGGCTGACGAACTTTCAAGCGGTTGGTTTTCCGAATCGAATGTACCAAAGAACTGATGCGTTGCGCCAAG
>JBKBRQ010000225.1:0-4216 GCA_046292055.1 Spirosomataceae bacterium
TCGACTAAAAAAAATCCTATTTATCCTCTATATTAACCAATTTTTAGCGAATTTTTAGTTCGGCTGTGGTTCAACTAATATGACTTGCTCTTTATCTAAAATGACAGCGCCATCTGCTAATCCTTTGACCTTTCGTACGTATTTTTTGGGCGTATATATTACCGAGGCTAACTTTTCTGTTCGTAATTTTGAGTAATATGCTGCAATACTCGCCGCTTTTTCAATTACAGACACAGGGATTTTTTTCCCGGCTTGGTGTTTTATCAGCACATGTGAGCCTTGGGCGTCTCTTGCATGCAACCACAAATCCTCTCTAAACGAATATTTCTGAATGAGTAAATCATTGTTTTTAGCATTTTTACCCACTAAAATATCAAACCCCTCAAAGTGATATTTCTTGAATAATTCAGCCACTTCTGGTTTAAGATTTGCCGTTTGCACCATCCCTTCTTTTTTCACAAAAGTGCGTAACTCACGAACTGTTTCTATATCTTGAATTATAGCTACTCGTTCTTTTAATTGCACCAACAAACGCTCTTTGTACGCGATATTTTCTTCGATTTTCTCTATTTCAACACGCTCGTTTTTAGCCTTTCGATAATAATTTTCTGCGTTTTTTTGCGGACTTAACTCTTTCTTTAGCTTAATCTTTATGTTTTTATCTCTGTAAAAATCTACTAATTCTACTTCTGTAATTCCTGCTTCTATTTGGTGTAAATTTGCCATTAAAATATGTCCAATCTCCTCCAAACTTGTTGCATCATGTAAGGTTTCTAAGCGTAAATAACTTTGTTCTATGTATTGACTTACCTGCTTTATTTCCCGTTCTAGTTTTCGAATCCATTCATTCTTCTCTTTATCCAGTGTAAATGTCCTTTGATAAAAGGAAATGAATGTATTTGTTGCTTGAATCGCTGAATCAAAGGTTTGGAGTATTTCCCCAAAGGGCATCAATGTCAAATGTACCATCCCTGTTGATAAGCGCGTTACGTAAAAATGAGATGTTTTCTCCAATTCATTTCTCAACGTATCTACAACTTGCCATTTTTCATCTATTTCTACTAATCCTGAAAAATGCTTCACCTCTTCTAAATAGATTTGCCCTTCTTTACCAAACGTCGGAAATAGTTTTTTGTATTCTCCTTTTAATTCTTCAAAAGCAGCACGCGTTTGCTCAATTTTTTTAGGTAAATCACTGATTCGTATCGAAAAATCTGTTTTTAAATGGCTATTAAATACGTAAATCGGCTCATTTCCTTGAAAATGAATGATATTAGGCCTGTTTCCATGAAATTTAATCAGTACTTCATGACCTTCTTCTATACCTAATACAAGCGAGCGCTCGTTTTCCAAACAAGTAATTGACACCACTTTTTTATCGACCAATTCAGACATTAGATCAACTGAATTTCTCTTTGCTCGTTCAAAGTTAGGTACAACCTGTATACCAGAAAAAGCCGGACTAACCATTATTTTTAGAAATATTTCCTCTGAAATCTCCCCAAAACCCATGATTAACTCGTCTTTTTCCTGTGAAAAAATACTCAGTATTTTTTTGGATACAACGGATTTCGCAAGTTCATCCGATAGCTTTCTCAAAAAATAATAATTTACATGCATACCATTAATTTCATTTTTTTAAACCAATCTCCTCTGCACAAACACCTTCTTTCAACGAATGTTTAGACATCCGAATCTCCTGCAATTGAAAACTCTTGATCAAATAATCGATTAATACACAAGCAACAACTATCATTTTAGCTCTACCCGCTATGAGCCCTTCTACTTCCAATCTCTCTTCTAGTCCCTTCTGAAGTAAATCATAATAAATATCTCTAAATGTGTGAATAGATAGTGTATCGTGTTTCTCATTCAATGTATTTTTATGGTTACTAATCTCTACCAGTGACTCAAAAGATCCAGCAGAACCAATTAGAACAGTTGGTGCGTATTGATGACAGGCATTTGCTAAAGGTAGGACTTCAGATCGTAAATAATCCTCTATGCGCGGTATCATCACTTGTGGTAAAGGATCTTTTTTCATGTAGAGATCCATCAGTCGAAGCCCACCAATTTCAAAGCTTTGCTGCCAAAGAACCTTTTCTTGGTTTGCTATGATAAACTCAACACTACCTCCCCCAATATCTACGATTAAACTCGGAGATGTTACTTGTAAATATGTACAAACTCCAGCATATATGTATTCAGCCTCTTTTATTCCATCGATAATCTCAATATCAATATTGGTCTCATTCTTTACCAATTGACAAAAATCAGAATGGTTCAACGCTTCTCGAAGGGCACTTGTCCCAATAGCTCGTATTTCAGTAGAAAGAATCCCCTTACTTTCACAAGTAGACATGAACTCTTTCAAAGCAAGTAAACCTCTCTCCATTGCTTCATTAGTAAGTAACTTTTCTTTGAAGCTTCCTTCACCAATTCTACAAGCAATAGCCATCCTTCCTATTTCATTTAATTTACCAAATGAAAATTCATACATAAAAAGTTGAAATGTATTAGATCCCAAATCGATAACTGCACCTTTCATAAGTATATAATTGTGTATTAATAGAAAAAAAAGTGGGAAGCTCTCTGTTGATAGCTTCCCACTTTATCAAAAAGAAAAAGAAAATTAATCTTCTTTTGTTTCTTCTGTGCTTTCTACGTCAGTTGAAGATTCTTCAGCTGTATCAGCCTTTTTCTTACCTCTTCTACTTCTTCTAGTTGTTGCTTTTTCTTCTTCAACAACTGCAACAACAGTAGCAGTATTGAAGTCAACAAGTTCAATAAGAGCTACTTCAGCACCATCACCTAGACGAGTACCTAGTTTAATGATACGCGTGTAACCACCGTTTCTTTCAGCTACTTTTTCAGCAACTTCACCAAAAAGTGTAGTAATCGCCTCTTTGTCTTGCAAATAAGAGAAAACTGTTCTTCTGTTGTGAGTTGTGTCTGATTTTCCTTTTGTTATCAGAGGTTCAACGTATTTTCTTAATTCTTTTGCTTTCGCAAGAGTAGTTTCAATACGCTTTACTTTGATTAAAGATACCGCCATGTTGGCAAGCATTGCCTCGCGGTGTGACTTGGTTCTACCCAAGTGATTGATTTTCTTACCGTGTCTCATTGTAATTAAAATTCGTAAGTAACGGTTAAACAAGGATTTAGCAGCAATTAACCTTATTCACCTATTACGATTAAAAAATTAGATATAGCTGCTATGCTTATTCTTCGTCAAGACGGTATTTAATAACGTCCATTCCGAATTGTAGATTCTTCTCAGCAACGAGTTGTTCTAACTCCGTTAGAGATTTTTTACCAAAGTTTCTGAACTTCATCATGTCTGCAACCTCCAAACGAACTAAGTCACCCAAAGTGCGGATATCAGCGGATTTGAGGCAATTATAGGCCCTTACAGACAAGTCAAGGTCTTGAAGAGATGTTTTCAGAAGTTTTCTCATGTGCAAGAATTCCTCATCTACCATGTTTTCTTCTTCATCTTTTTTGGTATCAAACACCATATTTTCATCCGTAAACTTCAAGAAGTGTTGAATCAATATATGGGCAGATTCTTGTAAAGCTCTCTCAGGGTGAATAGAACCATCAGTTCTAATCTCAAGTAAGAGACGCTCATAATCGGTTCTTTGTTCTACACGCGTATTTTCAACAGTGAATTTCACGTTTTTGATAGGCGTATAAATTGAATCGACAGATATAAATCCAATAGGAAGGTCAGAGTGTTTATGTTCTTCAGATTGTACATAACCTCTTCCTTTATCTACAATAATTTCAAACTCAATCTCTTTCTTATCGTCTAAACGAGCCAAAATAAGTTCAGGATTTAGGATTTCGAAGCTTTGGGTAAACTTTGAAATATCACCTGCTTTTAAGACACTTTGGTTTTTTACACGGACAGTGATTTTGTTATCTATGTACTCGGAAACCTTCTTGAAACGAACTTGCTTCATATTCAAGATAATTTCAGTAACGTCATCAACAACTCCCTCAATCGAAGAGAATTCATGAAGAACTCCAGGGAATCTCACAGCAGTAATTGCGTATCCTTCTAGCGAAGAAAGCAAAATACGGCGTAGAGCATTACCAATGGTCACACCATAGCCTCTCTCAAGTGGTTTGAACTCAAAGAAACCATGGAAGTCGTCTGCTTTTTCCATGACGACTTTATCGGGCATTTGAAATGCTAAAATTGACATACTGT